>CACZQX010000352.1 GCA_902783445.1 uncultured Lachnospiraceae bacterium | reverse complement strand
CATTGCCGCAAACTGACTGTAGTCAATTTCCGGTTCTTCCGCCTCGATACGCATATCTTCAGGCTTCATCTCTTCTTCCTTGGTTTCTTCGGGAAAAGAAATCGGAGTGAGCGCTTCTTCTGTTTTGGCGTCATCTCTTTCTGAAAACTTCTCCATTACAAAAGGAGCAATTAAAGCAAAAGTGACACAAGCGACAATTCCGAAAACCACCGCAGAAATAGCAGCCACAATAGTGTTTCTGGCAAGTTTCTTTCTGTTAATGGGACGCGCCTTTATTTCCTCACGCATGAAAACAAAGTCGTCTTTTGTGCCGTTTTCTTTTTCTATTTTTTTGAGTTCTTCTTCAGTCATTTTATCCCTCCAAATGCCTCATATTAAGAGTATATCCACCTGCGACTTTATTGTAAAGAGCGCCCCCGTATGATAAAATTAACAGTGATTTTAAGGCTATGAGGATATTTTATGAACGAAAAAGTTTTATCTACTCTTGAATATACAAATATTATTTCTATGCTTGTAGAGCATGCCGATTCCGCACCCGGAAAAGAGCTTTGCAAAAACCTTCTTCCCATGACATCTTTGTCTGATATCGAAGAAGCCCAGACCCAGACTCAGGATGCTCTATCCAGACTTTTTTCCAAAGGAAGCATAAACTTTGGCTCAAACAAAGACTTGGGATTTGCAATGAAATCCCTGGAAATAGGCTCTACCTTAATGGCTTCGGAGCTTCTTTCTTTTGCCCGTTTTTTAAACAATGTAAACAGAGTTAAGACCTATGGAGCCAAAGAAAAAGATGACGATGAAGGCGATTCTTTATCTGATTATTTCGAGCTTTTAGAGCCCATGACACTTGTGTCAAAAGAAATTGACAGGTGTATCCTTGATGAAGAAGGAAACATCGCAGACGATGCAAGCCCGACTCTAAAATCAATTAGAAAAAGCCTTCAGCAGACTAATGAAAAAATCCATTCAGAGCTTAATAAGATGGTTAACGGTTCTTTAAAGTCTTACCTTCAAGACTCCGTTGTCACAATGCGAAACGACCGTTACTGCGTGCCCGTTAAAAGCGAGTACAAGGGTCAGGTGTCCGGTATGGTGCACGACCAGTCTTCTTCAGGCTCCACGTTTTTCATAGAGCCTCAGGCTATCGTTGATTTAAACAATAAAATTCGCGAGCTTCACTTAGATGAGCAAAAAGAAATTGCTGTGATTTTGGCTAATTTATCGGCAGAGCTTTCAGACCACCTTCCGGCTTTACAAACAAACCAAAAGTTTATGACTTTCCTAGACTTTACTTTTGCAAAAGCGAAGCTTGCCATGGATGAGAAAGCTTCTCGTCCCGTTTTTAACGAAGATAAATACATAAACATAAAAAAGGGGCGCCACCCCTTACTTGATAAAAAGAAAGTGGTGCCAATCGATGTACCTCTTGGTAAAGACTACGATCTTTTAGTGGTCACAGGTCCAAACACAGGGGGTAAAACAGTTACATTAAAGACAGTTGGTTTATTCACACTTATGGGTCAGGCGGGCCTTCACATCCCCGCAAACGATAAGTCCGAGCTTTCTGTCTTTACCGAAGTTTATGCGGATATCGGCGATGAGCAAAGCATTGAGCAAAGCTTATCCACATTCTCTTCTCATATGAAGAGCATTGTCCACATTTTAAAGCATGCAGACGAAAATTCCCTCTGTTTATTCGATGAACTTGGTGCGGGAACCGACCCTACGGAAGGCGCAGCCCTTGCCATTGCGATACTTAATTTCCTTCATGACAGAGGCATCCGCACCATGGCGACCACTCACTATAGTGAGCTTAAGATTTACGCTCTCTCCACTTCATTTGTGGAAAACGCCTGCTGTGAATTTAATGTAGAGACCCTCTCTCCCACCTACAGGCTTTTAATCGGAATTCCCGGAAAGAGTAACGCCTTTGCCATTTCTTCAAAGCTTGGCTTATCCGATGACATAATTGAAGCTGCAAAGAAACAGATTACCGATGAATCCGAGCGTTTTGAAGATGTTATCTCAAACCTTGAAACCACCAGAGTTTCAATTGAAAAAGATAAGCTATACATAGAAGAGCAAAAGGCAGCCATTGAAAAAGAACGCGCTCTCTTAAAAGAAAAGACCGACAAGCTTAACGAATCAAAGGATAAAATCCTTAGAAACGCAAACGAAGAGGCCCGTGATATCATCGCCGAAGCAAAAGAATTTGCCGATGAAACCATCCGCGCCATTCAAAAGAGCGGCCAGGGCTTTTCCATGAAAGACCTCGAAAAGAAGCGAGAAGGCCTTAGAAATCAGTTAAACGACAAAAACTCAAAGCTTGCTATAAAGAAAGAAACCAATGCAAACAGCGGTATTAAAGCTAAAGACTTGCACCTTGGAGATATGGTCAAGATAGTTTCTTTAAACCTAAAAGGCACCGTAAGCTCAATGCCCGATGATAAGGGAAACCTCTTTGTGCAGTGCGGAATCATTCGCTCTAAAGCAAACATTAACGATTTGGCATTTGTGCAGGAAGAGACAATTTCAGGTCCCGGCATAAAGAAGCAAAGCGGCTCCGGAAGCTTAAAGATGTCAAAGTCT
>CACZQX010000351.1 GCA_902783445.1 uncultured Lachnospiraceae bacterium | reverse complement strand
GATTTTTAAACTGCATGGCAACTATAGTAAGCATCGGGGAAAGCGGTTTATAAGAAAAAAGAGATTGGAAGAAGGAAAAAAACATGGCAGAAAACGCAGTTGAAAAGAAAAATATATTTACGGCTACAGGTGTTAAAAAACTTGAAGACGAATTAAACAACCTTATTGTTGTAAGACGTAAAGAAGTAGCCGAAAAGCTTAAAGAAGCAAGAGCTCAGGGCGACTTATCCGAAAACGCGGAATATGATGCGGCAAAAGATGAGCAGCGCGACATTGAAGCTCGTATCGAAGAAATCCAGACAATGCTTAAAAATGCGGAAGTCGTTGACGAGGACGAAATCGATCTTGAAAAAGTTAATGTTGGTTGTATCGTTAAGACAAAAGACCTGACTTTTAAGGAAGAAGTTACATTCCAAATTGTGGGTTCAAACGAAACAAACAGCTTGGAAAACAAGATTTCAAACGAATCACCGTTAGGAATTGCCTTGGTTGGTAAGAAAATCGGCCAGACAGCGGAAGTTGAACTTCCAAACGGTACAAAAGCAAAATACAAAGTACTTGATATTCAGAGAGTGGAAAACTAATATAATAAGTGTATTGATAAGCGGGCATAAAGGTCCGCTTATTTCAAATAATAAGATAGTCAGGAAGGAAGAAAAAGATGGCAGAACAACAGCAGGACATCAATCAATTACTTAAGGTACGTCGTGAAAAACTTGCAAATTTGCAGGAAGCGGGCAAAGACCCTTTTGTAATCACAAAATACGACCAGACACATCACACGGATGAGGTAAGAGATCTTTACGAAGCTCACGAAAAAGAGCTTTTAAAGGATCGAAAACCCGTAGAAGTTGAAGGTCTTAGCGATGAGGACAAAAAGGCAGCCATCGACGCTGATTATAAAGAACGCAGAGAAATCATGGATGCAAGTCCTATTCAGGTTTCAATTGCGGGACGTATGATGTTCAAGCGTGTTATGGGTAAGGCATCTTTTTGCAATATACAGGACTTAAAAGGAAAAATCCAGGTTTATGTTGCCAGAGATTCAATCGGTGAAGAAGATTACGCAGCCTTCAAGAAATCCGATATCGGCGATATTTACGGTGTAAAGGGTTATATTTTCCGTACAAAAACAGGCGAGATTTCCATCCACGCCGAAAGCATGACACTTCTTTCAAAATCTTTGCAGATTTTACCTGAGAAGTTTCACGGTCTTACGGATACCGATACACGTTATCGTCAAAGATACGTAGACCTTATTATGAATGAAACAAGCAAAGAAGTGTTTGTTAAACGTTCAAAAATCATCAAAGAAATCCGTAAATTCTTGGATGCAAAAGACTTTATGGAAGTTGAAACACCTATGCTTGTTTCAAATGCGGGCGGTGCCGCAGCAAGACCTTTCGTTACTCACTTTAACGCACTTGACGAAGACGAAAAACTTCGTATTTCTTTGGAGCTCTACCTTAAGAGACTTATTGTTGGCGGCTTGGAACGTGTTTACGAAATCGGTCGTGTTTTCAGAAACGAAGGTGTTGACACACGTCACAATCCGGAATTTACTTTAATGGAGCTTTACCAAGCTTACACAGACTACAACGGAATGATGGACCTTACGGAAGAAATGTTCAGATATTTGGCTGAAACGGTATGCGGTTCATCAAAGATTACATACAACGGTATCGAAATCGACCTTGGCAAACCATTCGAGCGTTTGACAATGAATGATGCTATTAAGAAATATTCGGGCATCGACTTCGATACAATCAAAACAGATGATGAAGCAAAGGCTCTTGCAAAAGAGCATCATATCGAATATGAAGCTCACCACAAACGCGGTGATATCATCAATCTTTTCTTTGAAGAATATTGTGAAAAGAACTTGATTCAGCCAACATTTATCATGGATCACCCAATCGAGATTTCACCTCTTACAAAGAAAAAACCGGATGATCCGTCAAAAGTTGAGCGTTTCGAACTTTTCATCAACACATGGGAAATGTGCAATGCTTATTCGGAACTTAACGACCCAATCGACCAGAGAGAGCGTTTCGCACAGCAGGATGCAAATGCGGAAGCAGGCGACGAAGAAGCTCAGCACACAGATGAAGACTTCTTAAATGCTCTTGAAATCGGTATGCCACCAACAGGCGGTATCGGTTATGGCATCGACAGACTTGTAATGTTACTTACGGATTCGGCGGCTATAAGAGATGTGTTGCTCTTTCCGACACTCAAGAGTTTGTAGGAAATGCTTGTCATAACATGCTTTGTACCCGGGCGGGCGATTTTTGCCCGCCCGGGTACAAAAAATCTTGTTTTTATTATCTTGTGCATCGCATCTGATGCTAAGAAGTACCCAAATTCGAGCAAATAATTGTTCAGGGGTACAAAAATCTTAAAAATTCACAGTGTAAAATATCATAAGTGTACCTCCGCGTAGCCAAAACGCTACCGCAGGGTACAACTCAACTTGCTAAAGCGTGTTGGTAACAGGGAAAGAGTACCTCCTCGTAGCCAAAACGCTACCGCAGGGTACAGATTGGCTTGCTATAGCTAGCGAGAAGCAAGTTAAAAGTACCTTCGCGTAGCCAAAACGCTACTGCAGGGTACAGATTGACTTGCCATAGCTTGCGAGAAGCAAGTTAAAAGTACCTCCGCGCAGCCAAAATGCCTCCGCAGGGTACAAAACCCCAAATTTTAGATAATAAAAGAAAAGGGAAAGGAAGAAGTCAATGAAGAAAATAATAGAACAACTGAAGGATAGAAGCAACTTGCTAAGAAAAGCAATAGCAGCCGCTAAACATGATGAAGGCTCTTTTCCAGAGGGAAGTTTGAGGATTTCACGCGGAAACGGTCGAATTCGATTTTTTCAAGTGCCGGAGGACAGAAGCCTGCCGGAAAGCTATCTAAAAAGAGAACAGAGAGATTTGGCGGAAGCACTTGCCCGGAAAGACTATAACAGTAAGTTTCTTAAGAAAGCACAGAATGAACTTGATAAGATTGAAAAGATTGTTCGTCAACT
>CACZQX010000350.1 GCA_902783445.1 uncultured Lachnospiraceae bacterium | reverse complement strand
TGTAAGTATCATACCATATCAAACCATTCAGGTAAATGTTTTTTGTGCATATTTTTTGTATTTCATCAACTTTTTTTGATGTATTTGGTCAATTATAACAAATGCACTTTCTTGCAAGCAAGAGTGCATTTTCCTCGTTGCATGTCAAAAAAGCCGACGGTCTTTTGAACGTCGGCTCTTTGTTTGTGTTTTTTTGACATTTTTTACAAAATAAATAAAAAAATCTATAAAATATAAAAAATATGCACAAAAAACATTTACCTGAATGGTTTGATATGGTATGATACTTACAAGTAACAGTGAAGGGACATAAGTAGTATAGGGTTAATGAAACGTATTAATGGAGGTATATTTATGGATCAAAACTATAATCATGAAATGCCTGAAGGCAATGTGACGGAAAATCAGCAAATACCTCATGCAAATCAAGCGCCTATGGGAGTTTTTGCACAAGGGGGTCAGTCGGCAAGAAAGCCAAAAGAGAAAAAAAAGAATGGAAGCATGTTTGTGAAAATTCTTATTGTCTCGCTTCTATGTATGGCAATTCCGATTGTGATTTGCGGAAGTGTCATTGTACATATGGCTAATAACAACACAGCGAAAAATGCATTGGATAACTTGGCCATGCTTGCACAAGCAAAGCTTGTATCCATTGAAAACTTTATTGATGCCCAGGAAGTATTGACGAAGTCTGTAACGGCTGACGGAGAAGTATTGGCGGCTCTGCGAGATTACAGAACAACGGGACAAATTGATCCTACACATCAAGCTGTTTTGGCATCATATCTCGGAACAATCTCTGCAGAATCAAACGGCCTGTATGAGAACATTTATATCACCGCAGGTTCCGTAGGTTATGCGGATAGCTTGGGTAATACAACTCTTCATGATGTTTCTGAAGAGGATTTCTATATACAATGTCGTGATAACGGAGAATACATTGGCAATAATGTATCTCTTGTAACGGGAAAACCGATATTTGTTATTTCTTATGCTATTTATGATCCTGCAACGGGAGAAATGTTAGGTACGGTTAATAATTCAATTGACCTTGGAATAATGTCATCGGCAATTTTGGAAGATGATTTACATACAATCGTTCTTTTGGGACTTGATGGATGGATACTCGCAACAAATGATGACCAATCATCGATTCTTAATTTCAACTTGCTTGAAACGGATGCCGATTCATATAACTTTATCTTAAATGCTAAGAGTGGATCTTATTCATATCCGCACCCTTACACGGGAGCAGAAACATATTGCGGTTTCTTTGTAACGGATAACTTTGTAATTGAAGTTGCAATGCCGGCATCATACTTTGCAACAGATACATCAGCCCTTGTTAAATCAGGTGCTTTGGTTGGTCTGATTTGTATGGCAGCTGCAGCGGTTGTTATTGTTATCTCATCCAGAAGCCTTACAAAAGAACTTAAGAGCGCAAACGGTGAAGTCAACAAACTTATTAAAGATGTTAACGACGGACATGGCGATCTTAAGACGGTTATCAATACCAAGTCCAGAGATGAGACAGGTCAGTTGGTAGACAGCCTGAACCAGTTTATTGCAACGCTTGATCAGGTTATTGTTCAGGTTAGAGCAACAACGGAAAGAGTTCAATCCAACTCACTTAATACGAATAATGTAATTTCGGAGGCTTCCGAGTCTTCGATGAATATTTCGGCGGTAATGCAAGAACTTACAGCTTCAATGGAAGAAGTTGCCGCATCCACCGAAACAATCAACAGCGATACGGACAGAGTGCTTGATACGGTAAGAACCGTTGCCGAAGAATCAGACAAAGGCGCTGCACTTGTTGATGAAATCAAAACAAGAGCATCCGGAATCAAGAATTCGACGGTTGAAAGCAAAGAGCAGATTCAGACAAGTGTCGAAGGTAAGAGAAAAAGCCTTGAAGAAGCAATCGAAGCTTCCCACAAGGTTGATGAAATCACAAACCTTACAAACGACATTTTGGATATTGCAAGCCAGACAAACTTACTTGCACTTAATGCTTCCATAGAAGCTGCAAGAGCGGGCGAGGCAGGAAAAGGTTTTGCGGTCGTTGCGGATGAAATCAGAGTGCTTGCAGATTCCAGCCGAGAGACAGCAAACAACATTCAGAGCATCAGCGAAGGCGTTGTATCGGCAGTTACATCTCTTATGGATGCCGCAAACGATGTTATGGATCTTGTAACATCCACAATTCTTAAAGACTACGATGGTTTCGAAGATATTGCGGATACATATTATGCGGATGCCGAGAATATTGAAAACATCATTGAAACATATAACAGCAGCATGGATAACTTAAGAGAAGTAGTTGCTTCGGTTACACAATCCATCAAACTTGTTTCAAGCACCGTTCATGAATGTACAACGGGCGTTGCAGAAGCAACCGAAAACGTTAACGTTCTTGTTGAATCAATGACAACAATCAAAGACGGTGCAAACGGTAACCTTAGTGATATTAATGAACTCAAAGGTGAAATTTCAAAATTCGTATAAATTTAATTCTTTGAAAATGCTAAGGAGAAGCGCCTAAAGTGCGCTTCTCCTTTGACGTTTTCACCGAAAAAGGCTAATAAACAAGTCTTGAAAAATTTTTAAAAATCCTTAAAAATCTCGTTGACAAGAAAATTTGATTTGTGGTACAATATACGGTGCACTATTGTGGTGTATTATGGCTAATCATGCCGTGATTAGCACCAAAAAACACCCAAAATTATGCGACTATAACACAGGCAAGGGGTGAAATGTCACTATGGAGAAAAACAGAATACGTCCATTAAAAACAGGCAAAAGCATGAGAATGAGCTATGCAAGACAGAAAGAGGTTCTTGATATGCCTAATCTCATTGAAATCCAGAAAGATTCATATCAATGGTTTTTGGATGAAGGTCTTATGGAAGTTTTTAATGACATATCTCCAATCGAAGATTATAGTAACCATTTAAGTTTAGAATTCACAGGATTTATGCTTGACGAAACAAAAGTTAAGTATTCTATCGAAGAGTGTAAAGAGCGCGATGCTACATATGCCGCTCCGCTTAACGTCGATGTAAGACTTATCAACAAAGAAGACGGCCAGATGGTAACCGATACTATTTTCATGGGCGATTTACCACTCATGACAGCTACCGGTACATTTGTAATCAATGGCGCGGAACGTGTTATCGTTAGCCAGTTGGTAAGATCACCGGGCATCTATTTCGGTGTTGCACATGATAAACTCGGAAAGAGACTTTTCTCATCAACAGTTATACCAAACCGTGGTGCATGGCTTGAGTACGAAACAGACTCAAACGATGTTTTCTATGTTCGTGTAGACAGAACAAGAAAAGTACCTGTAACGGTTCTTATCAGAGCTTTGGGTTACGGTACCGACTCGGAAATTATTGATTTGTTTGGTGATGAGCCTAAAATCGTTGCAAGTTTCACAAAGGATGCATCCAAAAACGAGAAACATCCTGAAGGAAGCTATGAAGACGGTTTATTAGAGTTATACAAAAAGATTCGTCCGGGCGAACCTCTTCAGGTTGAAAGTGCGGAAAGCCTTATTGCAAGCATGTTCTTTGATGCAAGAAGATATGACCTTGCAAAGGTTGGACGTTATAAATTTAACAAAAAATTAGCATACAAAAACAGACTTAAATCAAAAGAGCTTGCTGAAGACGTTGTAGATATGACAACAGGTGAAGTTATTGCCGAAGCAGGTACTATTGTTGATGCTGATATGGCAGTAGCTATCCAGAACGCAGCGGTTCCTTTTGTTTGGGTTAAGACAGAAGAAAAAAATGTTAAGGTAATTTCAAACCTTATGGTTGATATTAAAGAATATGTTGACATTGACGAAGCTACACTTCGTTCTCTTGGAGTTACCGAAGCAGTTTATTACCCTACACTTGCCGATATTTTAGATAATAACGATTCGGAAGAAGACATTAAAGAAGCAATCAGAAAATGTCTTACCGACAATATTTACGATAATAAGAAACCGGGTCTTGTGCCAAAACACATAACTAAGGAAGATATTATCGCATCAATCAACTATTGCCTCGGCCTTGAATACGGCATCGGTAATGTTGATGACATTGACCACCTTGGTAACAGACGTATCAGAGCTGTGGGTGAGCTCCTTCAGAACCAGTACAGAATCGGTCTTTCAAGAATGGAGCGTGTTGTTCGTGAAAGAATGCAGACACAGGACACAGAGACAATTTCACCGCAGTCACTTATTAATATTAAACCGGTAACCGCAGCTGTTAAAGAATTCTTCGGAAGTTCACAGTTGTCACAGTTCATGGATCAGAACAACCCACTTGGTGAGTTGACACACAAACGTCGTCTTTCAGCCTTGGGTCCGGGCGGTTTGTCAAGAGATAGAGCCGGATTCGAAGTTCGAGACGTTCACTACTCACATTACGGCAGAATGTGTCCTATCGAGACACCTGAAGGTCCTAACATCGGTCTTATCAACTCACTT
>CACZQX010000349.1 GCA_902783445.1 uncultured Lachnospiraceae bacterium | reverse complement strand
GGTCGATATTTGCAACCGCAGGTCTGATAAGGCTGTTTTTTCTTTTTAAAATCTTTTTAATGTTGCCGATTTTAGCATTTTCGTCGATTATGTCTATTTCAACATTATCACCTACTAAAGGCTTAATGCGTTCATTTCTGAACGCACCCTTAGCCTTAGATTCGTATATTCCTTTGTCCACAACATGGACATAATAAAAACCGGCAATTCCTTTAATGATTTTTCCTTGCATTTATTGTTGCAATACCTCTAATTTAAGAAACTTTCCAATAGCCTAATTAAATACTTATTCTTCCGCTTGATACGGTTTTACCATCGTATGAATATGTAACACTGTATGTAACGGGTTGTGTTGACAAATCACTGTATGAAACACTTGAAGGAACCTGATTTCCGCCTGACTTCTCAATATATTTTATTTGCGTATTGTCTGCTGAATACAAATAAACAATAACATCTATTGCATCACCATCATTGTAATCCGATAAGTTTACACCTGTAGCAGCCGTTGATGTATTAACACTACCCGAATATTTCTGTGCTTCGGTTGTCTCCTTTTCCTTACCCAAAGTAATACCTACCGCTGTACCCGCAGGTAATGATGCGTTTGCATCACGGCTCTGGCTTATTACCTTGTCATAGTCCGCCGAGTTTGGAGTTTCGGAATAGCTTACTTCCCCGAGTACAAGTCCTGCTGCCTCAAGTTTAGCCTTAGCTTGATCCTGAGTTAATCCAAGGAGATCAGGCACCTTAGCATCATTATTATTTTCCGGTCCGCGGCTTACGGTTACCGTAACGGTAGAACCGTACGCAATGGTTTTACCTGCTGCAGGGTCTGTGCTGATTACTTTATTTATTTCAACACTGTCGTTGTATTCTGCTTTTATTTCAACGTCAAAGCCTGCTTCTTTAAGGGCTTCAACAGCTTTGTCTTTGTCCTGTCCCACAACGTCCGTTACGACTACATCTTCCTTACCGCCGCTTACCACAACGGTAATCTTTGTACCCTTCTTAACCATTGATCCTGCTTCTTCACTTTGTGAAATAACATAACCGTCTTCAACGGTGTTGCTTTCTTTGTATTGGAATTTAACCTTAAATCCCGCTTTTGTAAGGATTCCCTCAACATCATCTTCTTCAACGTTTTTACCAACTACGTTTGGTACCTCTGCCATTCCGCTTTGGTCTTCCGCCTGTGTACCTGATTTTGAACTGCCCGCACAACCACCGTTTACATTGGAAACAACAATAACAATAAGAATGATAACTACTATTGCCGCAGCACAAATACCGCCAATCATAACAAGCTTATCCATTTTCTTGTTAACTTTGCCAAGACCCGCTCTTTCGTCGTCTTCGTCATCATAATCATCGTCGAAGTCGTCATAATCCTCATCATAGTCTTCATCATCGTCATCATCAAAATCATCATAATGTCTGCGTTTTGCTCCTTTGAGCTCGGCAGCCTCCTCCGGACTCATCATAACGGTTTCGTCCGTCGGTGTTTCGGCTGCCATCATAACGAAGTCTTCGTTAGGCATAATAAGAGATTTTTTTAGATCCGCAAGAAGCGCCGAAATCTTGGAATAACGGTTATCCGGCTTCTTTTGCGTACATTTTTCTATTATTTTTTCAACGCTGATAGGAACCGATGGCACAAGCTCATTTGCGGGAACCATTTCGTCCTGAATATGTTTAAGGGCGATGGATACGTTATTGTTTCCGTCAAAAGGCACACGTCCCGTAACCATCTCGTATAAAGTAATACCGAGAGAATAGATGTCCGTACGGGAGTCAATAAAACCGCCTCTTGCCTGTTCCGGTGAAATGTAATGCACGCTGCCTACGGTATTTGCATCGATTGTGTCTGTTGTGGCAACCCTTGCAATACCGAAATCGGTAACCTTAACTTTTCCTTCTCTGGAAATAAGGATGTTTTGCGGTTTAATGTCTCTGTGAACAATGTTATTGTTATGAGCGGCTTCGATACCCTGTGCCACCTGAATGGCGATGCTTACGGATTCTTTGATCGCAAGCTGGCCCTTCTTTTCGATGTACTGTTTAAGGGTAATGCCCTCAATGTATTCCATTACAATATAGTAGTAGCCCTGGTCTTCGCCTACATCGTAAACATTAACGATATTTGGATGCACAAGTCCCGCAACGGCCTGGGCCTCCGTTTTGAATTTTGTTACAAAGCTTTTGTCTTCGGCAAATTCTTCTTTTAAGATTTTGATTGCAACATTTCTGTTGAGCTTATGGCATTTTGCCTTGTAAACTTCAGACATTCCGCCTGAACCCACTTTTTCCAATATTTCATATCTATCAGCTATAAAGCTTCCCGGTTTAAGCATTTTTAAATCTCCTTAAAAAAAATTAAATATCGATGATTACTACCGACACATTGTCGTCCCCGCCGTTTTTGTTGGCCAATTCCACCAATTTTTTCGCAGCGTCCGGCACGGTTTTTTCGCTGTTCAAAACGGATTTTATTATATCATCATCTACCATATTGTAAAGACCGTCCGAGCACAGTAATACTTTGTCGCCTTTTTTTAAAGCAACCTCAAAAATATCGGGGTTTAAGCGCGACTCAGCACCTACCGCTCTGGTAATCTTATTGCGGTCGCTGTGATTTTTGGCCTGCTCTTTTGTTATGGCACCTGCGCTGACCATCTCCGCAACATAGGAATGGTCATGGGTAATCTGCCTTATATCGTCATCAACAATATAAAGTCTGCTGTCACCGACATTTAACACAGTCATGTTGTCGCCTTCAATTGTGGCCGCAACAATGGTTGTTCCCATATTCTTTAATATTTCCGAATCGCTTGCTTTTTTGATAATGGCCGAGTTTGCGGCCTTTGCCGCCCCGGTTAGGATTTCCACAATGGATGACGAATCGGTGTTTTCTATATAATCGCACATTTTCTCCACCGTATCTTTCGACGCAACTTCGCCGCCTTTGTATCCACCCATTCCGTCAGCCAATAAAAACAAGTTCGGAAGCGCCCCTATAGGGTCTGTGGTTTTGAAAACGTAGTCTTGGTTCGACGATCGCTTCATACCCACATCTGTCATCATGTAAGCTTCCATTTTGTCCTCCGCTAAAACTGCAGTTAAGTGTTTTTCTTTATATAGTCTCTTCTAAGCTGTCCGCAGGCTCCGTTAATGTCTCTGCCCATTTCCCTGCGAACCGTTGCATTGATTTTGTTATCCTCCAAAACTTTTTTAAAAGCTTCCACATTTTTCTTGTCCGATGCGCTGAAATCCCTTTCCTTTACCGGATTAACAGGGATAAGATTAACATGAGAGTTGATATTTTTTACCAAAGATACCAACCTTTTCGCATCTTCAAAAGAATCATTTACGCCTTTTGCAAGGCTATATTCAAATGTAACTCTTCTTCCTGTTTTATCAAAATAATAACGACAGGCATCAAGAATCTCTTCTATTGTGTAGGAATTGGCAATGGGCATTATCTCTTTTCTCTTTTCATCCGTTGTTGCGTGAAGTGAAAGAGCAAGTGTTATTTGATAATTCTTTTGCGCAAGCTCCTTAATTTTGGGCACAATCCCACACGTTGATATTGTAATATTTCTCTGACTAATATTCAAGCCATTTTCATCTGTCAAAAGTTCTATGAATTTGCATATATTGTCGAAGTTGTCCAGGGGTTCGCCGCTTCCCATAACAACCACATTGCTTACTCTTTCGCCGGTATCCTTGCTTATTTCGTAAATCTGTTCAAGCATTTCAGCCGGACTTAGATTTCTTACCAAGCCGCCCAAGGTTGAGGCGCAAAACTTGCATCCCATTCTGCAACCCACCTGAGATGATATGCAAACGCTGTTGCCGTGTTTGTAGCGCATAAAAACACTTTCTATAACATTGCCGTCGGCAAGTTCAAAGAGGTACTTTTTTGTACCGTCAATCTTTGACGTAAGAACATCCGCGATTTTTATATGACAAAAGTCGCATTCCCCGGTTATCCATTCTTTTAGGTCGCCGGGAATATTGCTCATTTCCTTAGGAGATGCCACGCATTTTTTGTGCATCCAGTCATAGGCTTGTTTTGCGCGGAATTTCTTAAATCCCTTTTCGACTATTAAATTCGTTAATTCATCTAAGTTTAATGATTTTATGTCAACCATTTAAATGCCTTTAACCTTTTTTAATCATGCGTGATATGAAAAATCCGTCTCCCGGAAACTCTCCCTGAAAAAGCTGTATATAGCCGGATTTTGCGCTTTCCGTTACAAGTTCTTTCGGCAAATACATGCTTAAATCATCGGCTTCAAGGTCAAACTCCCTTAAAAGCCATTCAACGTTTTTATCATTTTCGTTTTTGTTTACGGTGCATGTGCTGTAAATCAACACACCACCGACTTTTAAATAATCGTAAGCATTTTTCAAAATCTTTTTTTGAAGCTCCGATAATGTTTTTATATCTATCTGTTTGGTTTTGTATTTAATATCCGTCTTTTTCGCAAGGACTCCCAGTCCCGAACAAGGCGCATCCACAAGAACCAAATCCGCACTCTCTTTAAGACTTTCGTTAAAGCAAGTTGCATCTCCGACTTTTGCTTCTAAGTTTTCAAAGCCGCTTCTTTTGATGTTTTCGTTTATCAAATCCACCTTGTTTTGCGATTGGTCAAAACTTAAAACCTTGGCTCCCAAATCCGCAAGATGAAGGGATTTACCACCGGGTGCGGCACAAAGATCCAAACAAAAATCGCCTTTTTTCGGGGCTGCTATAATTCCCACAAGCATGCTGCTTAAATCCTGGGGCTGAATAAATCCTTCCCTAAAAGCCTTAAGTTCATCAAGTCTGTCAAATCCCCACAAGTAAAGACCTGATACATAAGGCATATCTTCAATCTCTATCCCTTGGTCTGTTAGCATTTTTTTTATGCTTTCTTTGTCGGCCTTGGAAAGGTTCATTCTGACGCTTATTTTATCACTTGACGAAATACTTGCCTTTGCAAGCCTAAGAGCCTTTTCTTTACCGTAATCCTTGCTCCATTTTTTAATAATCCAGATAGGAAGACGATATTCGATTTCAAGCTTTTCATCTTCGGACAGTTTGTCATAGGCTTCTGAAATCTTTGTTTTGCCCTCCGCTAAATCTCCTGCAATGCTTCTCAATACACCGTTAACAAATCCCGAAAGGGGCGAAAACTTCGATGCCTTAACCAAATTTACCGTCTCGTTGCAAGTTGCGCGCTCCGGTACGCTGTCCATAAATTCCAGCTCGAATACGGCTTGCCTTAGGGCGTTTCTTATAAAAGGTTTCATTTTTTCGGATTTTGTCTTTGAAAAAACATCAATAACAAAGTCCAAATAAATCGCCTGTTCAATTGTCCCTTCTAAAAGTCTTGTTATAAAGCTTCGTTCGCTTTTTGAAAAATCCCCTTTCAGGGCATTTCTTAAGGCTATGTGGCTTAAGCTTCCCTTTTCAAAAACATCGATTAAAGCATTTAAAACAACTTCTCTTGGATTATTTTTCAACATTTCCTCCGAAAACGCTTTCGGCATTCAGCTTGTAACCTCTAAGAAATGATGCACTGTCCATGCGTTTCTTTCCTTCAAGCTGAAGCTCTGTAACTATAAGTGTGCCTTTTCCGCACTTTATGTAGATTTCGTTGTTTTCAATATCAACAACGCCTCCGACCAATCCTTCATATTCCAAATCCGAAACCTTAGCCTTCCAGATTTTGAGATTTTTTCCGCCTAAGCTTGTAAATGCACTTGGCCATGGGTTTAATCCTCTGATTAAGCGCTCGATTTTTGCGGCATCGTCGTTAAAATCGATTTTTCCCATGGATTTTTTAAGCATTCCCACATAGGAAGCCTTTGAATCGTCCTGAGGCTTGCGCACTGCGCTTCCATCTTCCAAACTCTTAAGAGTTGTAAGTATAAGGCTTGCTCCCACATCGGCAAGCTTATCGTGAAGACTGCCGCCTGTTTCATCATCGGCAATCTTAACAGTCATTACATCCAACATATCTCCCGTATCCAGGCCTTCTGCCATATACATGGTGGTTACGCCGGTTTTTTTATCGCCGTTTATAATGGCATTTTGAATCGGCGCCGCGCCTCTGTATTTGGGAAGTAGAGATGCGTGGATGTTGATACAGCCATATTTCGGTATCTCCAATATTTCTTTTGAGAGAATCTGTCCGAAGGCCGCAACCACGATAACATCCGGGTTTAAATCGTATAATATATTAACAAATTCAAGGTTTTTCACCTTAACGGGCTGATAAACCTTTATTCCCGCTTCAATGGCCGCCTCTTTTACCGGCGGATACTGCATTTGTTCGCCTCTGCCCTTTGGTTTGTCCGGCTGAGTAACAACGGCAATAACTTCGTGTTCTTTTATAAGACTTTTAAGAGCCGGCACGCTAAAGTCCGGAGTTCCCATGTAAACAACTCTCATTATTCTTCACCCTCTTCTTCAACCATTCCGTGTTCTTCCATGTATTCGGCGAATTCTTCGGCACTCATAAGGTCGCCTTCCGCCAAATCCTTATAAAGTATACCGTCCAGATGGTCCAATTCATGGCATATTGCTCTGGCAAAAAAGCCTTCGGCCTCTATTTCCACTTCATTCATATCTTCATCAAGGGCTTTGACCGTTACATAATAAGGACGTTTAACGATTCCCAATTTTTCCGGAATACTTAAGCATCCTTCGCCGCCTTCCTGCTCGCCCTCCGCTTTTATTATTTCGGGATTGATAAGAGCAACTTTTTCGCCCTCTTCTCCCGTATCGATTACGCAAAGTCTTTTTAAAATTCCTACCTGAGGTCCCGCGAGGCCTACGCCGTCCGCATCGTACATGGTTTCAAACATGTCGGCAATAAGTTCTTTTAATCTCGGAGTCATTTCCTTTACAGGTTTGCATTTCTTTCTTAAAATTTCATCCCCATCAACTCTTATATTTCTGATTGCCATAAAATAATCTCCTAACTTACTAATATTTTGACAGCGGCGAAAAATCAAAATAAAGACCTATATCTTTTTCGCTGCCTTCGTATTTACATTCCAATATATCTTTTATTCGCACCAAATCCACATAATTTGTGCTTTTCAAATAAAAAACGCGTCTGTAAACATCGTTTATTTTTGAAATGTTTGCTTTTGTGGGCCCTATGACGGTAATCACATCTTCCAAGCTATTTTCGCTTTCGTTGATTGTTTGGGCAACATCCTTTGCCCTTTTATCAAGCAATTCTTCATTTGTGCCCGTAAGCAAAATAACAAGGAATTCCATAATAGGCGGATAACCCAATAACTTTCTGTATCTGATTTCGTTCTCATAGAACATGTTATAATCTTGCTTACTTGCCGCAATTATGGATGTTTCTTCCGGATTGTAGGTCTGTATAAGGGCACAACCCTTTGCATTTCCTCTTCCTGCACGTCCCGCAGCCTGTGTTATAAGCTGAAAGGTCTTTTCGGCGGCGGTGTAATCTCCCGAATAAAGAGACAAATCCGCAGCCAAAACACCTACCAAAGTTACATATGGGAAATCATGACCTTTTACAATCATTTGAGTACCCACCAAAATGTCAGCCTCTCGGTTGGCAAATTGGGATAAAATCTCCGTATGTCCGTCTTTTCCGCTTGTGGTATCCATATCCATCCTTAAAACTCTTGCATTTGGATAAAGCTTCTTTACGGCTTCTTCGATTTTTTGCGTTCCCGTTCCGAATTTTCCTATATATTTGCTGCCACATTCGGGACAGGTTTTGGGATTTTCCACTTCATATCCGCAATAATGGCATTTAACCTTGCCATCATTGTGATATGTAAGGGAAACATCACAATGCGGACATTTAAGTACATGACCGCAACTTCTGCAAGATACAAAGCCGGCATAACCTCTTCTGTTTATAAAAAGCATAATTTGCTCTTTTCTCTCTAAACGCTGCCTTATAAGTTCGTCAAGCCTAACGGAAATAATGTTTTTGTTTCCCCGCTTCAGCTCTTCTCTTAAGTCCACGACTTCAACGTCCGGAAGAGAGCTTCCCTTTGCTCTTGCACTTAGTTTATGTAAAATATACTCACCTTTTTGTGCCTTATAGAATGACTCTACGCTTGGAGTGGCAGATCCCAACACAAGCGTTGCCCCATCTGTTTCGGCACGCTTTTTCGCAACTTCACGTGCGTGATATTTGGGAACATTCTCGCTTTTATAAGCATTTTCATGCTCCTCATCAATAATAATAAGTTCCAGGTTTGCAAAGGGTGTGAAAAGTGCCGAACGGGGACCTATCATTACATCCACGTCTCCGGCCTTTGCTCTTTCCAACTGGTCATACTTTTCACCGGCAGATTGCCTTGAGTGAATGTATGTTACCCTGTCACCGAATTTTGCAAAGAATCTTGTAAGAGTCTGATAAGTAAGGGCGATTTCGGGTATAAGGACTATAGCCTGACCGCCTCTTTCAACAACTCTTGATATTAATTCTATATAAACTTCAGTCTTTCCACTTCCCGTTATTCCGTGGAGAAGATGAACTTTACCCGGCTCCATCCAAATTTCGTCGCAAACTTTTTGCTGTTCTTCGTTTAAAACAATGTCATAAGCTTTACTGTTGCTTATTTTAACCGGATTTCTGTAATTCTCTTTAGTAACGATTCTTACAATGCCTTTATCCGCTAGGCCTTTAATAACAGAGGCCGAAACGTTAAGTTTTCCGGTTATTATATCATAGGGCAAAACTTTCTTTTCCAAAAGTTCTTCCAAAAGCCTTTTTCTGGCAATAAATCTGTCTTTACCCGAAAGCTCGTAAATCATCTGCTTTGTCTCATCTTCGGAAAGATTTAAATGCACATGTTTTACAAGAACTTTGGATATTTTTTGCTTTGCCGGCAAAAGGGTCTTCAAAGCTTTGTTCATGGTGGAACCGTAATTTTGCTTGATCCACCAAGCAAGTGAAATAAGCCTTGCTTCCACGGGCGCCGCTTTTTTTGATATGCCCAAAAGATCTTTTATCTTGGAAATATCAAATTCGCATTTGTCCGTTACTTCAAGAACAAAACCCGTTATTACACGGTTTCCCTTACCAAAGGGTATGTCAACGCATACTCCCGGAAAAACCTTGTCTTCCAGTTTCTTTGGTATGGCATATTGAAAAGTTCTGTCCAATTTTTCGTGGGAAATATCCACTATAATATTTGCAAACAATTATTTGAATCCTTTTTTCTTTAACTCTACCATTATGTCGGCAATAATGTCTCTTTCGTCGAAAGGATATCTTACACCTTCGATTTCCTGATAGTCTTCGTGACCTTTTCCCAGGAGCAAGACGATATCGCCGTCTTTTGCCGTTTCAATGGCATATTTAATGGCTTCTTTTCTGTCCGGAATGATGGTATATTCGCCGTCTGTCTTTTTCATTCCCACTTCAATATCCGCAATAATGTCATTTACGTTTTCAAAACGCGAATTATCCGCGGTTAAAATAGAAAAATCAGCCAATTTTCCGGAAATCTCGCCCATTTCAAAACGACGAAGTTTTGAGCGGTTTCCGCCGCATCCGAAAAGACTTACTATACGCTTTGGATTGTAAGCTTTTATTGTATT
>CACZQX010000348.1 GCA_902783445.1 uncultured Lachnospiraceae bacterium | reverse complement strand
ATGTGATATGATTTGCATAATGGTTTATTGCCCTTTCCAAACACATATTATGCATAATAAATGTTGTGTAAACTGCAGAATATTTGATTGGGGACATTTTATGATGTTTTCGCCGACGATTTTTATGAAAGGCTTTTTCTCTTGGAGCTTGTTTTTTACGGCCTGCGTGGTTTTGATCAAATGGGAATTTACATACAGCGCACATCCGGAGCGCTTTTGGAGCGGCTCCAACGCTACATTGGATTGTTCGAAATGCAAGGACAAATTATGCAAAATCAAAAAAGCATACATTCCGAAACGATTTAACAGTTGGGATGATGTAACTGATGATGAAGAAAACGAAAGTTGAATGATATGCTTGCAAAATGGCTTTTTGAAAGCCTAAAAATCTTGACATAATGCATAAAAAGTTATAAAATATTAGCGTTGTATTTGTTAATACATATCATCGTTTTTTTTGTTTTTTAAAGAAGATGTATGAATTGAAATATGTACAATGAAAATTAAATAAGGAGGTGCTCCTAGTGCTTAAAATAATCATTGCGATTGTTGTAACTGCTGTGGTCACTGCCATTATTTCATGTCTTGTTTCATCAAAAACTACTCGTAAAAAGATTGAAGATCAAATCGGTAGTGCTGAAGAAAAATCAAGAAGCATTATCGACGAAGCTTTAAAGACAGCCGAAACAAAGAAAAAAGAAGCTTTGCTTGAAGCTAAAGAAGAGTCGATTAAAACAAAGAATGAATTGGATCGTGAAGTAAAAGAACGTAGGGCAGAACTGCAGAAGTACGAAAGAAGAGTTCTTCAAAAAGAAGAAGCAATTGATAAAAAGTACGACGCAGCCGAAAAACGTGAGCAATCACTTGCAGCACGCGAAAAGGAACTTGAAAAAGTCAAAGCTGAAGTGACAAAGCTTAACGAGCAGCGTATACAGGAATTGGAAAGAATCTCTGGTCTCACCTCCGAACAAGCAAAAGACTTATTATTACAATCTGTTGAAGATGAAGTAAAAATTGACACAGCAAAACTTATCAAGGAAATGGAAACTCGCGCAAAAGAAGAATCAAGCAAAAAGGCGAAGGAATACATTGTCAATGCTATTCAAAGATGCGCGGCAGATCATGTGGCGGAAACAACAATTTCCGTTGTTCAGTTGCCTAATGATGAGATGAAAGGAAGAATCATCGGTCGTGAAGGTCGAAATATCAGAACATTGGAAACAATGACAGGTATCGATCTTATAATTGATGATACTCCGGAAGCGGTAATTCTTTCGGGCTTCGATCCTATAAGAAGAGAAGTTGCGAGAATTGCTCTTGAAAAACTTATTATTGACGGTCGTATTCATCCGGCTCGTATTGAAGAGATGGTTGAAAAGGCCAAAAAAGAAGTTGAAGAGAATATGCGTGAAGACGGTGAAGCAGCCGTATTGGAAGTTGGTGTTCACGGAATTCATCCTGAACTTGTTAAACTTCTCGGTAAGATGAAGTTCAGAACAAGTTTTGGACAAAATGCCTTGAAACATTCTATCGAAGTTGCTTTACTTTCGGGCTTACTTGCCGGCGAAATCGGTGCCGATGTAAGACTTGCAAAACGTGCGGGTTTGTTACACGATATCGGTAAAGCTGTCGATCATGAAAACGAAGGTACGCATATTTCACTCGGTGTTGAGTTATGTAAAAAGTACAAAGAATCCGATGTTGTTATTAACTCGGTTGCATCACATCATGGTGATTGCGAACCTGAATCGCTTATTGCATGTATAGTTCAGGCTGCTGATACAATCAGTGCGGCAAGACCTGGTGCAAGAAGAGAAACATTGGAAACTTACACTAACAGATTATCAGACCTTGAAAATATTTCTAATGGATTTAAGGGTGTAGAAAAGTCATTTGCTATCCAGGCGGGTAGAGAGATTAGAGTTATGGTTGTTCCGGAACAAATCAGCGATGCTGATATGGTACTTTTAGCCAGAGACATTTCTAAACAGATTGAAGACGAGCTTGAGTACCCTGGACAAATCAAAGTTAATGTAATTAGAGAATCAAGAGTTACTGATTACGCTAAATAAGCATTTGATTTATATTAACGGGATGAAAAAAAGACGACGAAAGTCGTCTTTTTTGTTGTTTAAAATAATATTTAATAAATTTCTTTGTAATAATATTATACACAAATGTTCGCGGTAGACAGACAAATGTTAAAAATCATTATTATATTCCGTAGCTCAAAGACAAAATGATATTGTTTATGATTTAGTACAATTTTTTGTTGAAAATTAACATTTTAAGTGATATTATTCTATCTGATATTTAATAAAAATTAGTTTTTTTGTGGCATGACTTTGTTAAAAGTCGGTATATGTTAATGGTTGTTTCGTTGATGCATTTATGTATGGTAGAATGCCACGTTAGTTTGGAGGTAGAAAAATGTCACTTGAGTTATCAAGGAAAGCAAGCGCTGTTAAGCCATCATCAACATTGGCAATTACGGCAAAGGCAAAAAGTTTAAAGAAAAGCGGAGTAGATGTTGTTGGTTTCGTTGCAGGGGAACCTGATTTTAATACACCGAAAAATATTTGCGATGCGGCTATTAAGGCAATTAACGATGGCTTTACAAAATATACGCCCGCATCGGGTATGGACGAGCTTAAAAAAGCTGTCTGTGATAAATTCAAAAGAGTAAATAACATTAATTACGATACAAATCAAGTGGTTATCAGCAATGGCGGTAAACATTCATTAACAAATGTTTTTGCCGCAATTTTAAACCCGGGTGATGAAGTTATCATTCCTTCACCTTATTGGTTAAGCTATCCGGAAATGGTTAAACTTTCCGACGGCGTTCCTGTTTTTATAAGATGTGAAAGCTCACAGCGTTATAAATTAACAATAGAACAATTGGATGCCGCTTATACGGACAAAACAAAAGCTCTTATTCTTACATCACCATCAAACCCTACAGGTATGATATATTCAAGAGAAGAGCTTGAAAAAATCGCAGATTGGGTTTGCAAACATGATATTTACGTTGTTTCCGACGAAATCTACGAAAATCTTGTTTATACGGGAGAGAAAAACGTTAGTATTGCATCTTTAAATGATGAAATATATAAAAGAACAATTACGGTTAACGGCCTTGCAAAAAGCTATGCAATGACAGGCTGGAGAATCGGTTATATAGGAGCAAGTGTCGAAATCGCAAAATTGATTTCAAGCGTACAAAGTCATCAGACTTCAAACCCGAATTCAATTGCTCAGGTTGCGGCAATTGAAGCCTTAAACGGCGATCAGTCATCTGTTGACATGATGCTTGCTGCTTTTAAGAATAGGAGAGATTTAATTTATGAAGCGGTTTGCTCAATTGATTACCTCAGCGCCATTGAGCCGGAAGGTGCATTCTATTTATTTGTTGATTGTTCCGAGGCTCTTAAACATAGTTATAAGGGTATTAAGTTAAACGACGCAAGCGATATGGCGAAATATCTTTTGGATGATTATAATGTGGCTGTTATCCCGTGTGCTGATTTTGGTTTTCCGGATCATATCAGACTTGCTTATGCTATTTCGGAAGAAAGCATTAAGAAGGGTATGGACAGAATAGCTGAGTTTATCAAAAATCTTGATTAATTTTAAATAAGGAGAAGCGATATGGCAAAGATTGGTTTTATAGGTGTTGGCAACATGGGCTACGCTATGATGCGTGGTATTTTAAAGAACTTTTCGAAGGATGACATTCTGTTTACGGATGTTAATACCAAAAGATGCGCCGAAGTATCAAATGAACTTGGCGTTGAATATGTGCATTCCAATGCAGAACTTGCAAATAATGCTAAATATGTTGTTTTGGCCGTAAAACCACAATTCTATGATGCCGTAACGAAAAATATCAGAGATATTGTAACCGAAAATACGGTTATTATTTCTTTGGCTCCGGGAATTTCCATAGAGGATGT
>CACZQX010000347.1 GCA_902783445.1 uncultured Lachnospiraceae bacterium | reverse complement strand
TTAGGTAATATTAGTAAGTCTATTGACTAGTTGCCATTAACTGTTCTCTTAACATATGATGTATGGAGAATTTCATGAGCTTTATGGCTGTTTGGTTTTTCGAAATATTCATCATAAAGTTTCTGAACATCCGGATTGTTGTGACTTCTTCTAAGCTCATAAGCTTCATCATAATCATAAAGAGCTTTTGCACGAAGAGTTTTGATATCAACAAAGTTACGAACGCTTGCAGGCTGCTGAGGCTGACCACCACCGTTTACGCAACCGCCAGGGCAGCACATAATTTCGATGAAGTGATAGTTAGCTTCGCCGCTCTTAACACGTCTTAAAATTTCGTTTGCGTTTTTAAGACCTGAAGCAACTGCGATGTTAATATCCATTCCGTTAACATTGATTGTAGCTTCTTTGATACCGTCTGTACCACGAACTTGTTTGAAGTTGATTGCATCGCCTTCAAGTTCTGTGTTTGTAAGTGCGAAGTAAGCTGTACGAAGGGCAGCTTCCATAACACCACCTGTAGCACCGAAGATAACAGCGGCACCTGTTGAACGTCCAAGCGGATCGTCAAATTTCTCATCAGGGAGATTTAAGAAATCAATACCCTGTTTCTTAATCATTCTTGCAAGTTCACGTGTTGTGATTGCAATATCAACATCAGGAACACCTGCAGCTGACTGATCAGGACGACCGATTTCAAATTTCTTTGCTGTACAAGGCATAATTGAAACAGAAACAATCTTCTTAGGATCGATATTGTTCTTTTCAGCATAGTATGTCTTGATAAGAGCACCCATCATCTGCTGAGGTGATTTGCATGATGAAAGGTTATCAAGCATATCAGGATGATAGTGCTCGCAGTATTTAATCCAGCCCGGTGAGCAAGATGTGATAAGTGGTAATACACCACCGTTGTTTACTCTGTCAAGTAATTCGTTAGCTTCTTCCATGATTGTTAAGTCAGCTGAGAAGTTTGTATCGAATACTTTGTCAAAGCCTAATCTACGCATTGCTGCAGCCATTTTACCTTCAACACCTGTTCCGATAGGAAGACCGAATTCTTCACCAAGACCGGCTCTAACAGAAGGAGCAGACTGAACAATAACAATCTTTTCAGGATCTGCGATAGCGTCGAAGATTTGCTGTGTATGATCTTTTTCGTAAAGTGCACCTGTAGGACATACATTGATACACTGACCGCAAGATACACAGCTTGTTGAACCGAGACCCATACCGAAAGCACTTCCGATATTTGTAGCGAAACCACGTTCATTAGGTCCGATTACGCCGATTCCCTGAACCTTTTCACACATTGCCGAGCAACGTCTGCAAAGGATACATTTATTGTTATCACGAATCATGTGAACTGCGCTGTCATCTAGCGGATAAACAGGTCTTTCACCATCGTAGAAAGCCTCATCCTCGATGTTGTATTCACGGCAAAGCTGCTGCAATTCACAGTTTCCGCTGCGTACACATGATAAGCATTTTCTATCGTGATTTGATAATAATAATTGAAGATTTTTTCTTCTTGAAGCAATTACTTTAGGTGTGTTTGTAAATACTTCCATGCCTTCGTTTACAGGGTAAACACAGGCAGTAACAAGTGTTCTTGCACCTTTTACTTCAACAACACACATACGACAAGCGCCGATTTCGTTAACGTCTTTTAAGTAACAAAGAGTTGGGATGTCGATGTTTGCAATTCTGGCAGCTTCAAGAATAGTTGAACCTGCTGGTACGGTATAATCATTACCGTTAATTTTTATATTTACAGTAGACATTTTTAGCTCCTCCTTACATTACTCTTTTACAATTGCTTCAAATTTACAGTTGCTCATACAAGCACCGCACTTGATACACTTGCTTGTATTAATTGTATGCGGTTTAAGTTTTTCGCCTGTGATAGCATCTGCAGGACAGTTCTTAGCACATAAACCACAACCCTTACATTTTTCAGCAATAATTCTGTACTGAGCGAGACTCTTACATACACCTGCAGGACATTTCTTATCCTGAACATGGGCAATATACTCGTCTCTGAAGAATTTTAATGTAGAGAGTACCGGGTTTGGAGCTGTTTGACCCAAACCGCAAAGAGCATTCTCTTTAATGAAGTATGCAAGTTCTTCGAGCTTGTCAATATCTTCCATTGTTCCATTGCCGTCTGTAATCTTGTCGAGAATTTCAAGCATACGCTTTGTTCCGACACGACATGGAGTACATTTACCGCAAGATTCGTCACAAGTAAACTGTAAGAAGAATTTAGCGATATCAACCATACAGTTGTCTTCATCCATAACGATCATACCACCTGAACCGATGATAGAACCGATAGCTGCAAGGTTTTCGTAATCGATAGGTACATCGAAATGTTCGGCAGGGATACATCCGCCTGAAGGACCACCGGTCTGAACGGCTTTGAATTTCTTTCCGTTAGGAATGCCGCCGCCGATTTCTTCGATAATTTCGCGAAGAGGTGTACCCATTGGGATTTCAACAAGACCTGTGTTGTTGATTTTACCGCCTAGTGCGAATACTTTTGTACCTTTTGATTTTTCTGTACCCATTGATGCAAACCAGTCAGCACCGTTAAGGATAATCTGAGCAACGTTTGCGTATGTTTCAACGTTATTTAAGATTGTTGGGCTTTCGAACAAACCTTTAACTGCAGGGAATGGCGGACGTGGACGTGGCTCACCGCGGTTACCTTCGATAGAAGTCATGAGAGCTGTTTCCTCACCGCAAACGAATGCACCTGCACCGAGACGAAGCTCGATATCAAATGAAAAGTCTGTTCCGAAAATATTATTTCCTAAAAGGCCGTATTCTTTAGCCTGTTTAATAGCAATTTTAAGACGTGCTACAGCGATAGGGTACTCAGCACGTACGTAAATGTAACCCTGGTTGGAACCGATTGCGTAACCGGCAATTGCCATAGCCTCGAGAACCGCATGTGGGTCACCTTCAAGAACCGAACGATCCATAAATGCACCCGGGTCACCTTCGTCGGCGTTACAGCAAACGTATTTCTGTACGTTTCCTCTGTTGCCCGAAGCGAATTTCCATTTCATACCTGTAGGGAATCCGGCACCACCACGACCACGAAGACCCGAATCAAGTATAGTCTGGATTACTTCGTCAGGTGTCATTTCGGTAAGTACTTTACCTAAAGCCATGTAACCGTTTGTTGCAATATATTCATCAATGTTCTCCGGATCAATAACACCGCAGTTTCTTAAAGCAACACGTTTCTGTTTTTTGTAGAATGCGGTTTCTTCTAGAGAATGTGTATTGTTTGCCATTACTCTTCCTCCTTACTTTGTAATAGAATCGATAGTATATTCCGTAACTACATTTCCGCCGGCCAAGTGTTTTTCAACAACTTCGTTGGCTTTTTCAGCGTTCATTTTTACGTATGTTACTTTACCTTTACCCGGCTCATATACTTCTACTATTGGTTCATATTGACAAAGACCGATACAACCAGTCTGAGTTACTTTGATATTACCGAGACCTTTAGCTTTTACGCCGTCTGCGATAGCATTTAATACAGGTTTGGCACCACTTGCGATACCGCATGTAGCCATACCTACAACAACTCTTGTTTCAGAAGCATCAGCCGCTCTGAAACCAACTTGGCCCTGCATTCTGTCTCTTATAGCTTTGAGTTCTTCAAGAGATTTCATGTTTATTCCTCCTAATTTCAAATGATTTTTCCACCATCGGTATCTTCTTTGTTTTCGACAAGATAACCTTTGATGAAGTCCGAAACATCCGGGGTATCGAAAGGTATGTCACCCAACATTTCCCGAATTTGCTTAGTATTTAATGTAAAAGACTTATCGTTAAAGGTGTAAGTGTAAATAAAATCGATGCCCTCGTTGTAAATAACAAGATTATGGATTGTATCGCTTATGTCACCAAGAGGCATTCTGTCGATATGAGACAATTTAAAAGATGCGAATACTTTTGTTCCGACACCCGGTTCGGAATCTATTTTGAATTCGCCGTCGGACATTTCGGCAGCCTGCTTAAAAAATGAGGTTCCAAGGCCGACAGACCTTGTCGTTCGCGTTGTAAAGAAAGGATCACAGACCTGTTCCAGCTGTTCCTTTGTCATTCCGCGACCGTCATCTTTGATGGTGATTTCAATAATATCCTTTTCCTCGGAAACATTTACACAGATTTCTATTAACGATGCTTTGGCAGAAATCGAATTCTGGGCAATGTCCAATACATTTAATGACAGTTCTGTCAGCATATTAGTTATATTTTGCTAAAATGCTGTCAAGTTCGTTCTTTGTTAAACGACCGTAAACATCGTCGTTAATCATCATAACAGGTGCGAGACCACAAGCGCCGACACATCTGCATGAGTCAAGAGAGAACTTACCGTCCGGTGTACACTGACCATCTTCAATACCAAGCTTTTCTTTAAGAGAACTGAAAATTGTTCCTGAACCCTTTACATAGCAAGCTGTACCAAGACAGACCGAGATTTGGTATTTTCCCTTTGGATAAAGAGAGAAGAATGAATAGAATGTAACAACACCGTAAATTTTTTCGAGTGGTACACCCAATTCGTCTGAAATAATTGTCTGAACTTCAATCGGAAGATAACCATAGATTCCCTGTGCTTCCTGTAAGATAGGAATAAGGCAACCCTTTTGGTCTTTTAAACTGTTAATAACTTTTTTCAAGTTTTCTTCCTGTTCAGCTGTTCCGTAGAATGGAACTTTTGATTTTGCTGCGACCATTTTTAGACCTCCTAATATTAATATGTTTTATCGTAAGGTGATTTTAGAATAGCACTCAAAAAACAGTTTGTAAACAAATGTTATGAATTTAACAAGCTTGTTAAAAAATTTACAAATTCTTTTTAGTGCACACTGAATATTGTATACAAAATTCAAACAATTGTTTGACGGTGTTTCTTCTATAATAATATGTATCAACAAAAATACAAAATTAGTTGTTTTTTATTGTTATAAAAATATCTATCTGATATAATTATTTTGCATTACATAATAAAAATTTTTTATTGTAATGCGGTGATTATGTAGTTATATATTAGGTGTATATTTAAAAGGAGATTGTTAAATGACATTAGTTGAAATCAAAAATTTACTTGAGGCAAGACTGGTCTGTGGGGAAGAATTGGATAATAAGACGGTAGATGATGCCTGTGCAACGGATATGATGAGCTGTATTTTGGCTCATGGTGAGGGAGTTTCGGCGCTTATTACGGGGCTGAACAACGCTCAGGTTGTAAGAACCGCCGAAATGCTGGATGTCTGTTGCATTATTTGCGTTAGAGGAATGTCTCCTTGTGATGAAATGGTGGAAATGGCAAAAAAATGCGGTATCGTTATCTTGCAAACCCAAAAGACCATGTTTAGAACATGTGGTGTTTTATACGAAAACGGTGTCGGAAAGATAGGAGAGTAAAAAGTTGGCCGGTATATTGGAAATGGAGTTTGAAGTTGACGGAGAAGACTATCGACATGCCGGAGAGGCATCAAGCAAGGTGAAAGCCGCACTTAAGGAGATAGGAATGCCCTCGGCTTTTACAAAAAGAGTGGCTATTGCCATGTATGAAGGCGAAATCAATATGGTTATTCACGGAAACGGCGGAGTGGCAACAATTGAAATCGATGAAGAAGTGGTAAAAGTTACTTTAAAGGATAAAGGAAAAGGAATTCCGGATGTGGAAAAAGCCATGCAGGAAGGCTACTCAACAGCATCGGATGGTGCAAAACAAATGGGATTCGGAGCAGGCATGGGACTTCCCAACATGAAGAAACATTCGGATGAAATGAAAATAGATACAAAAGTAGGAGAAGGAACCACGGTGTTTCTTACATTCTACGTGAATCAGAGGTAAACAAATGTCAGGATTTCACACTTCCGTTATGTTGGATGCGCACAAATGCAACGGATGTATAAATTGCTTAAAAAGATGCCCAACGGATGCAATAAGGGTGCATAAGGGAAAAGCCGCAATAACAAGCACGCAGTGCATAGATTGCGGTGAATGCATAAGAATTTGTCCTTATCACGCAAAAAAAAGTCGTGTTGAGAAGTTTGAAAAAATACAAAATTTCGACTACAAAATTGCTGTGCCGGACCAGGCTGTTTATGGTCAGTTCAGAAATTTAAAAGATCTGAACATCATACTTACCGGATTGAAAAGACTGGGGTTTGATGACGTAATGGAAGTGGCTGCGGCAGCAGAATACGAAACCTTGAAAATGAGGGAATATGTTGAGCAGAATTCAGACAAATGGCCGCTTATAAGTACGGCGTGTCCGACGGTTGTAAGGCTTATATCCATAAAGTTTCCGAGTCTTATAGAACATCTGCTTCCGGTGGTAAACGCCACCGAACTTGCGGCTTTTGAGGCAAGAAGAAGAGCAGTAAAGGCTACGGGGCTTGCGCCGGAGAAAATAGGCGTGTTTGCAATATCGCCGTGTCCGGCAAAAATAACAGCAAGAATAATGCCTATTGGGTTGGAAAAATCAAATCTTGACGGAGTTTTTTCCATTAAAGACATCTACCCGGATTTGTTAAACAAAATGAACAGCCTTGGAGACGACATAGAAGACCTGTCGAAAGCAGGAAGAGCCGGAATAAGATGGGGAGCAACATCGGGCGAAGCCATCGGTCTTATGAAGGAAGGTTATATTGCGGCGGATGGCATAGAAAATGTCATCAGACTTTTGGAAAAGCTTGAAGACGAAGAGTTTTCGGAGTTGAAATTTGCAGAACTCAACGCCTGTAACGGAGGCTGCCTTGGCGGAGTTTTAAATGTGGAAAATCCGTACCTTGCCAGAGCCAAGATTATTTCCATAAGACATGACATAGATGAATTCAAATATGACTACGATATGGAAGATAAAGAATTGGAAGAGGCAATGAAGTGGACGAAAGATGTTGAATATACGCCGGTTTTTGAACTTTCACCCGATATAAAAGAAAGTATTATAATGAAAGCAAAAGTTGAGGAGCTTACGAAAAGCTTTCCGGGGCTTGACTGTGGCGGATGCGGTGCTCCAAGCTGCAGGGCTTTTGCCACCGATATTGTTACGGAAAAAGAAAAACATACAGACTGTCCTTTAAAGGACAGCTTTGAACAGCTGGAGGGTTCATATGTTGCTAAAAAACTTAATGGAAAAGACTGAATTTGAAGTAATCAACAAAGGAAATACGGACATTGAAATAAGTAAACCTTTTTGCTGCGACCTGCTGAGTATAGCTATGGGAAAAGCACCGGCGGGCGCGGTATGGGTTACCGTGATGGGAAATGTAAATACAATAGCGGTTGCAAGTCTTGCAGAGGTAGCCTGCGTTATTTTTGCCGAGGGTGTAAAACCGGATGACGTTGCAATTGAAAAAGCAAAAACGGAAAATATAACGCTATTGGCTTCGAAAGAGCCGATTTTTGAAACGGCAACGAAAATAACGGAGTATATTTAAATGTTGGATTTATCTTACGATTTACACATCCATTCCTGCTTGTCGCCTTGCGCGGACGATGATATGACGCCTGCCAATATAATAGGAATGGCGGCGGTTAAGAAGTTGGATGTTGTAGCTCTTACGGATCACAATTCATGTAAAAACTGCGAGGCTTTTATCGAAAAAGCAAAGGAGTTTGACATCATTGCAATTCCCGGCATGGAACTTACCACTTCGGAGGAAGTGCATGTTCTTGTTTATTTTGAAAATCTTGACAGCGCAATGGAATTTGATTCGTTAGTCAGTGAAAAATTGATAAAAACAAAAAATAATCCCACTATATTCGGAAATCAGATTTTGTATAATACGCAGGATAAAGAGTCGGGAAGAGAAGAATATCTTTTGTCACAGGCAACGACCATTTCTTTTAATAATGTATATGATATAGCAAAAAAAATGGGCGGAGTGGCCGTGCCGGCACACTGTAATAAGGAAAGCAACAGCGTTCAGGCTATGTTGGGATTTATGCCGCCGGGTCTTGGATATTCAACAATCGAAATATTCGACAAGGGAATGCCTTTAAATGAAAAAGCAAAAAACTATAAACAAATCAAAAACTCGGATGCACATTTTTTAGAACAGATAAGTGAACCCGTAAACTTTATGAAAGTCAATGAAAGAAGCATTCGGGATATTCTTTCATCCTTGAAATAAACAATAATTATTAAAATTTAACAAAAATAGGTTATTTTTTTTAAGAAAGTTCATAAGGCTTTTGAATAACTTATTATTGACTTTTTGAAAAAAAAACGTATTATATAATATACGTGCACATACATAATATGTGTTTTTTATGTTGCATATTTATTGTGGCAAGCATAATAATCAATAAAAAGGAGAGCAATTAAATGGATTGGTTAATTTATTTAGGCGTTATCGCCGGTGTAATCGCTCTTATTTACGCAATAGGCCTTGCGGCAGGCGTAAGTAAAAAAGATGCCGGCAACGACAGAATGAAAGGCATCGCGAAAGCAATCAACGAAGGTGCCAAAGCATTCTTATTCTCTGAATACAAGATATTAGTAGTAGTTATTATCGTTGTATTCCTTGCAATCGGCTTATTTACAGGTAACGGTATTCCGGGAGATTCGGGTAGCTGGGGAACAGCAATCTGCTTCTTATTCGGTGCCTTCTGCTCAATCATCGCAGGTTACTTCGGTATGAGCGTTGCAACAAAAGCAAATGTTAGAACTGCAGCAGCAGCTAAAGACAAAGGTATGGCAGGAGCTTTAAAAGTAGCTTTCTCAGGCGGTACTGTAATGGGTATGTGCGTTGCAGGTCTTGGTATCTTAGGTGTAAGCGTAATTTTCGCAATTACAAAAAATGCAGACATCTTATTCGGTTTCTCATTAGGTGCATCACTTATCGCTTTGTTTGCCCGTGTTGGTGGCGGTATCTATACAAAAGCTGCTGACGTAGGTGCTGACCTTGTTGGTAAGGTAGAAGCAGGTATTCCTGAAGATGATCCACGTAACCCTGCAGTTATCGCTGATAACGTAGGTGACAACGTAGGTGACGTTGCGGGTATGGGTGCTGACCTTTTCGAAAGTTTCGTAGGCGCAATCATTTCAGCAATCACACTTGGTCTTGCATTTGCAGCAGGCATGAACGAAATGGGATACATGATGTTCCCTGTTGTTATTGCAGCTGTTGGTATCATCGCATCTATCATCGGTACATTGTTTGTACGCGGTAAAGAAGGCGGAAACCCACAGAAAGCTCTTAACATCGGTACATATACAGCATCAATTATTGTAGTTATCGTAGCATTTATTCTTGACTATGTTGTACTTGGCAGCGTACGTCACGCTATCGCAGTAGTTGCAGGTCTTGTTGTTGGTCTTATCATCGGTGGTATGACAGAAGTATTTACATCTGAAAAATACAAATCCGTTAAGACTATTGCAGAACAGTCTGAAACAGGTTCGGCTACAACAATCATTTCAGGTCTTGCTGTTGGTATGAAATCAACTGTTATTCCGATTATCTTCATTGCAATCGGTATCATTGTTTCTTACCTTGTAACAGGCGGAAGTGTTTACGGTATCGCACTTGCAGCTGTTGGTATGCTTTCAACAACAGGTATCACAGTAGCGGTTGACTCATATGGTCCTATCGCTGATAACGCAGGTGGTATCGCTGAAATGGCAGAACTTGATGAATCGGTTCGTGACATTACAGATAAACTTGATGCAGTAGGTAACACAACAGCAGCTATCGGTAAAGGTTTCGCTATCGGTTCTGCAGCACTTACAGCACTTGCATTGTTCTTCTCATTCCAGTCAATCGTTTTGAACAAATCAGGTGCAGACATCTTAAGCTTTGATATTCTTGACTTCAGAGTTACAGTCGGTATCTTAATCGGTGGTATGCTTCCATTCGTATTCTCGGCTTTAACAATGGAATCTGTTTCAAAAGCAGCTAACAAGATGATTGAAGAAGTTCGTCGTCAGTTCAGAGAATTCGGTATTCTTGAAGGAAAAGGCGAACCTGATTATAAAGCTTGCGTTGCTATTTCAACAAAAGCATCACTTAAACACATGATTTTACCTGGTATCATCGCAGTTGCAGCACCAATCATCGTTGGCTTTGTACTTGGCGTTGAATCACTTGGTGGTCTTCTTGCAGGTGCTTTGGTTACAGGTGTTCTTATGGCAATCTTCATGTCAAATGCCGGCGGCGCATGGGATAACGCTAAGAAATACATCGAGGGTGGTACACACGGCGGTAAAGGTTCAGATGCTCACAAGGCAGCAGTTGTTGGTGATACTGTAGGTGATCCTTTCAAGGATACATCAGGTCCATCAATCAACATTCTTATCAAATTAATGAGTATTGTATCAATCGTATTTGCTCCTGCATTTGTAGCTGTAGGTTCAATCCTTGATAATCTTATGATGTAATTAATAATCCATTAAGAGATAAACTAATGCGGCCCGAGTTGTACTCGGGCCGTTTATTTGTTTGAAGTTTTTTGCTTTTTATATGGATTATATAGTCCATATGTATTATTGCATTTATATGTATTAAATGTTAGTATTATAATAGGGGTTGGGAAGGAATGTATGATTCAAGTAATTAATTTTTGGCTGATAATTGCCTTATCGGTCGTTCTGTTTATTTTGTCTGTTAGGACACTTTCTAAAAAAAAGCCCGAAAGTGTTGCGCTTTTTTGGTTTTTTATTACAACGGTCCTTATCAATTTATTTTTCATTTTATACACATATTCGGACAATTTATTAGTTATTCAAGTCGGTAAAGCGGCAAGAATTATTTGTTGGAATTTCTGTACTCTTTCGCTTTATTACAGTGTATGCGATGTTGTGGAATTTAAGCACAGATTTCATTTGCAAAATCCGCTTTTGATTATTGCGTGCATCGATAATTTGCTTCTTTTAACAAACCCGTTCCACCATTTGTACTATGCACCTACAACGGGAAATGAGGTAATAAATACATTTGATCTTATTTCCACGGCCGGACCTTTTATGTATTTTCATGTTGTATGGAATTCGGCTGTAATTGTGCTGTCTCTTGCAATAATTCTGTATAAGATTTTCAAAACAAATTGGATATACAAAAATCAGTATATATCAATGTTTGTTGTGGGACTTGTAGGCGTGATTATATCATATCTGTTAACTTTGACAAATCTTTCCTTCGACTTTTCAAAGTATGCTGTTTCTTTTATAGAAATATGGTTTTACTTCTATTTATTTTATTATAAGAAGGCTTTTACCATGCGACTTACAAGAAAAGCTGCTTTTGACGAAATAGAAAATGCGATTGTGGTTTTTGACGATCTTGATAAGCTTATTGATTACAATGAAGCGGCAAAGGAATACTTCGGAATTGATGAAAGTTATTTAAGGGAGTATACCTTTGAAGAATTTTTTGCGGAAAAATTAAATTTGGATATTCCGAACGAAAACTCGGATAAAAAAGATCAATATCTGGAATTAAATAACTCGGAATCAATTTTCAGAATAACATATCGTCGTATTTATGATTACAAAAACAATCTTGTTGCCAAAATGGTAATTTGCGTGGATGTTACGGAAGTAAAACAAGCTACAGAAAAGATAGAAATGATGCAAAAATACGACGAGAAAACGGGATTCTACAACAGAGAATGTTTTTTTAACAAGCTTAAAGAACTTGAGTATCAAAGAATCTTACCCGTAACCATTTGTGTTTACAATACAAATGGCTTAAAACTTTTTAATGACTTGTACGGACCGGAAAAAGGCGACTTGGCCTTAAAACACATAGCGGATGTGGTTAAGGATACGGTGCCGCCGGATACTTTTATAGCCAGATTTGACGGTGACGATACGGCTCTGATATTTACGGACAGAAAAGAGCAAGAAGTCATCAATATGATGGAGATAATTAAAAGTAAAATAACAGATAATCCTTTTGATAAAGAGGGTACTTTATCCGTTGAGTTTGGTATTTTTACAAATAGGATAGTTGGTGGAAGTTTAAGCGAAGCCTACAAGGTTGCCAGAAATTCCATGATTAAGAAGAAAATGTTAGAAAGCGAAAGTTCAAAGAGTGCATTGCTTAATGCCCTTATGGCGGCAATCAGTCAGCGAGATATAGAAACCCACAATCATGAAGAAAGAAGTAAAGAGGTAGCTCGTATTATAGCAAAAGAAATGAATTTATCATATGCTGAAAGCAGTGAACTTGAACTTCTTGCGGTACTTCATGATATAGGAAAAATTACCATTGCCGAAAGGATTCTTCATAAACCAGGTCCCCTGGATGAAGATGAATGGATGCTTATGCGCCAACATTCCGAAAAAGGTTATTATATTGCCAAAGCTTCACCGGAGCTTTCTTCTATAGCCATGGGTATTTTGTGTCATCATGAAAGATGGGACGGAAAAGGATATCCTAACGGATTTAAAGGCGAGCAGATTCCTTTAATTGCAAGGGTGGTGTCGGTAATCGATTCTTTTGATGTTATGATTCATGACAGGCCATATAAAAAGGCAATACCTGTTGAAGATGCGGTAAAAGAACTTAATAATTGTAAAGGTAGCCAGTTTGATCCGAATGTTGTTGATTGTTTTGTAAATGCAATTAACAGCGGAAAGATAATGGTATAAAAACACCTCTGATAAGAGCTTGTTAAAGCTTCTATCAGAGGCTATTTTTTGTTATATATTATTATTTAAATTAAATAAGGAATATAAATAATTTAATACTATTTTCCTGCGTTTAATTCCTCGATAACTTTAGAAATGATTTCATCTCTTTCCGGAATAATTGTTCCAGGTAAACCATAAGTAATAGATGGAATAAATCTTCCGCCCGGAAGGTATTTTTCACATGCGTTGCGAACGTCTGCTTCAACCTGTTCAGGTGTAGAGTTAACACCATCATAAACAGCGGAATCAAAACCGCCCATGAATACAAGTTTTTTGAGGCTCTTCTGCATTCCTTCAATATCGCATTCGGGAAGTGCTCCCTGCCAAATATCGATACCAACTTCTTCAAGGTCTGCAGCAATAAGATCGTTCTTGCTGTCTGAGTGCAAAATAACGAATGCGCCTGAATCGTGAATCATCTTACACATTTCGCGATAACCTTCTTTGAAGTATTCTCTCCATGTGTCTGGTGGCATGAGAAGAGAATCTTTAGAACCGAAATCATCATGTAAAATGAAGCATTCAGGTTTCCAAGAATTAACTCTGAGTTCGATAAGAGCTTTCTTGAAATCGAATAATTCATCGATAAGATCGTGCATATCATCAGGCTCTGCAAGTAAGTCAACGAGACATTCCTCGAAACCTAAAATGTGGTGAGCTTCTTCAAAAATACCACATGGCATGAATGCAGCAGCGAATTTTCCCTGTGCTTCGGCACCGGCTTTCTGTCCGAAAGCGCTACCCCAGTCATATTCCCATTCTCTGATTCGTGGAACTGTAATCTGATCTCTCCACTCTGTAATATCGTTACATGCGAGAAGTGCAGGATCTTCCGATGGCATTGTGCCCGGCTGTCCTTCTTCCCAAACCATTGTAACACCCCAAGCATCAACAATTGTTGTGCCCGGCATAGAACCTGTTGTTTTTAAGAGTGCATCATCGAAAACAGGCTGGAAAGGTGCCCATCCGTCAACGATAATGTCAGGTTTTTCACCGCGAAGTAAAGCGAGTACGGCTTCTTTTTGTGTCATTTTAAAATCCTCCTATTTTAAGGCTGCATGCGCAATGCGCAAATGTCTTTAAGTTGTTTAAATTATATATCGACATGGAATTAAAATATAATCCACGAAATGTTGACAAATTTTAAAAACAAAACTACAATTTGTAGTAAGCAAGGAGAAACATATGAAATTAAGGACTTTGGCACTTTGCCATTTATTATCAAAAGGAAATTTTAAATACACGGTTCTTCAGGAAAATGCAAGAGCGGAAGTAGATAAGGTCAGGGCTTTCGACGGTGACTTGAATGTAGAGAATGCCATGATTATTATTCGCGGTGAAGACATAGCCAAAATGGCAAGGCTAAACGGCAACAGCAATGTAATACTTT
>CACZQX010000346.1 GCA_902783445.1 uncultured Lachnospiraceae bacterium | reverse complement strand
ACACCTTCTTCTCTGAATAACGGTGCGAAAGCGTCTTCTTTGAGTTCTTCAACCTTTGCTTCATCAATCTTTTTAAAATCAACGTTTCCTACGCTTTTGGCAATTTCCATTCCGCCCACATATCCGTTAAATACAGCATTTAATATACCTGAGCCTCTGTTTCTTCCCGGAGGTGCCGGTACAGCACCGGCTGCACATGAGCCACCATAACAAACATCTCCTGCCGCGTAAAGACCTTTTATTGTAGTTTCCATCTGTTCATCAACTTTTACCGGTGACTGTTCTCCCACAAATCCCGGAACAACCTCCCATTTTTCCTCACCTTCGGCTCCGTCAACACTTGATCCTTTTTCAAAGTCTATTTTCCAGAAAGGAAGTCCGTATGGTCGGTCCCAAATATAAAACATCATTGTATCATTTTTTGTGCTTTCGCTCTCCATCGGGTGAAGATAAATAGGTCCTCTGCCGGCCTGCATCTGGTTGTACCATTCTCTTACGGCTGTGGAACTGATGTCGGCTTCCGGAAATCTTCTGAAATTTTTTGTGATGTTTTCGCCATAAGCATCGTACATTACCTGCTCACCGAATACACACTCTCTGTTACTTCCTTTTCTGAAAAGCTGCGCAAAGTTACCGAATTCTGCATTTCGCATTTGAGCTCCGGCCCTGTATGCCGCCGCAATGCCGTCACCTCTTCCGCAGCTCCACATAGGTGCTACACGATAATCTTGAGAGCCTGTGGCAAGCATAACTTTCTTTGCCTCAAAAACATAGAAGGTTCCGTCTAAAATACTGTATCCTACTGCGCCGGCAATTTCGCCATTGTCCGTAAGCAAGTCGGAAATTGTGGTTTTGTCGATAAATTTTACTCCCAACTTTGTTGCGGTTTTTCTCATTTGTAATGTGATATCCAAATCCACACCGAAAATGTAGGTAAAAGGACCTGTAGGTATTTTCTTTCTTGGAATTTTAACACCCCAGGATTCAAGTTTCTCCAAAAGAATATTATTCATTCCAACATATTTCTTTAACAAATTCTGATTTGACAAATATCCCGCAACCGAATTCGCATGATATTCGTTAAAGCTTTCCGGTGTTGTATTTTCAAGATCAAAGTATTGCAATACACCGCCGCCTTTATTTGCTTTTCCGGCGTATCCTGTAGTCTGCTTTTCAACAATCAAAACATCTGCATCGGGGTTTTCTTCTTTTACACTGACTGCTGCTGTAAGTCCTGCAATTCCACCGCCCACAACAAGCACATCCGTTTTTACTCTTTCTGTTTTTATATCTGATTTATTCATGGCTTACCTCCTCTAATCATTCCTTCTGTTCTTGCCGTAACGATCAAAAGATTGCCTGAAACTTTGGCTGCTAAAATCAGGTATAACCTTTATAGCACCTCTTTTGCAGCTTACTTCGCAATAATTGCAATGCTCGCAATCCTCAACATATTTGAAAACCGGTTTCTTTACTTCTATATCCCAACGAATAACATCTACAAAACAGGCTTTGTAACATATCTGACATCCGACACATTTGTCCGCATAAAACTCTATTCTATGTCTGGTTCCTATCATTTCGTCCACCTCCTACCAATTGTCCTTTTCTTCGGCATATAAGCTCGGAAGAATAGCAGCCAAATTAGTAAATTCCTCTGCACTGTGAATAGCCATTGTCATTGCCGCCGGATTCGGATATCTCATTCCGTCAGGCAAGGCTTTTACATCTTTTCCGTTTACAAAATCCCAACCCATCCAAAAACGAGTACGAAGTTCGATTCCATCATCCGTTTCTCTGACAAAATGAGTTGTAAACGTTGGTGGAACCGCAAATGGTGGTTGACCTTTACCATAGCCTTTACCGCAAACAATTGTCGAGCAGGCTTTTGTCCCTATCTTGGATGCGTCAAATCCCACATCTCCGGGATATTTAAAATTAATTACAATATTTGATGGGCCCATTCCCGTATCTTCCGTTATTTCATGGGATGTATCCCAAAGTTTTTCTTTATAAGAAAGGTCCGGATCCATTATTCTGTCTTTTTGTTGACTTACTGCCGAATAGTGACCGTAAGGATGCCAGATTTTATAACGAAGGTTTTCAAGACCGTGCCATGCAAAAAACCAGTCAAACATTTCGGTGGTCACTCCCGGCATTTTTACCAGGTTTGCCACATATCCCGTACCATCCGGCAAAATGCACCAACCTATTTCCTCATCATGATATCCTTCCTCAAACAATTTGTTTCTGTCTTTAAAAGCCAATACTTTATCAGGTCTTATCGGTCCCGACACGAGTTTTCCGATTACTTTCGGGTCGATAGGCACCGGCGCTTTAAAATATTTAAATATGCTTCTTTTCTTTTCTTCATCCGTTACCGGAACAAATTCTCTTTCTTTCATTAAAGCCTCCTAAAATTCAAATCGTACGCTTTT
>CACZQX010000345.1 GCA_902783445.1 uncultured Lachnospiraceae bacterium | reverse complement strand
GCCTGTAGCCACGTTACCAACAATAACCTGAAGGTCGGGATATTTTTCTTTTATCATCTTTAAGCACTTAATAACGTTTTCTGAGTGACCGTGAGCAGAGTCTAAAACAACAACGTCAACGTTTGCTTCAACAAGTGCATCCACTCTTTCGATACAGTTAGCTGTAATACCGATACCTGCGCCTACAAGCAAACGTCCCTGAGCGTCTTTTGCAGCCAAAGGATATTTAATGTTCTTTTCGATATCCTTGATTGTGATAAGTCCCTTTAAGTTAAAGTTATCATCAACAATGGGAAGTTTTTCTTTTCTTGCTTCACCAAGGATTCTCTTTGCTTCTTCCAAAGAAATGCCTTCTTTAGCAGTAACAAGGCCTTCGCTTGTCATGCGTTCTTTTATTTTCTTAGAAAAGTCTGTTTCGAATTTTAAGTCACGATTTGTGATAATACCAACGAGTTTCTTGCCCTCGGTAATAGGTACACCCGAAATTCTGAACTTTGCCATGAGTGCATCCGCATCGGCAAGTGTATGTTCGGGAGATAAAGAAAATGGATCGGTGATGACACCGTTTTCTGATCTTTTAACTTTGTCAACTTCTTCGGCCTGTTTGTCGATTGACATATTTTTGTGAATAATTCCGATTCCGCCTTGTCTGGCCATGGCAATCGCCATTCTGTGTTCCGTAACCGTATCCATACCTGCGCTCATTACGGGAATATTGAGCTTAATCTTTTTTGTAAGATAAGTGGTTACATCCACCTGATTGGGAATCACCTGTGAATACTGGGGCTCTAAGAGCACGTCATCAAATGTAATTCCGTCGCCGATTATCTGACTCATCTTCTGTCCTCCTGGATAAACTATTTAACATGTTTTAAAAGAAAACTGCCGATAATCTTTACCGACAGTTTTAAATTTGCTCTAAAATGTAGCATACTCGGAAAATAATGTCAATCCATAAAAACTTTTCTTGGAGCAACATTTTTTACACATTTAACCAATGCTTCATTAGGCTCGAATATTATTTTTTGATTTCCGTCATAGAAAAATACGTATCTGGTGTCGGGCTGATTCTCGACTCTGCTTGATAAATCCACTTCTTTCCACTGACGGTTTTTGTATCCGTCAAGGTGATAGGATTTAATAGGTGCCATTATTTCTATCTTATCAACTTCATAGGTTGCAAAACGTTTTCTTCTTGATTTGTGGAACACTCTGTCCACAGTAATTTCTTTGTCCAAATACAAATACTCGTATTCAACATCAATGAAGATGCCCACAAAGTAAGCTGCAACCCCAAGTGCAATGGCTGCAAAGAAAAGAATGTTTCCAAACAGGAATGAAGCAAAGAACGCCACAACCGTAAGTCCAATCAACACATATTTACATAAAAGAAGCACGCCCGGAGTCTTTCTCGCAACCATGCATTCAACATAAGATTCGCTCATAACAATTCCTCCATTTAAATCTAAAAATACTATAGCAGACTTTTTTGTTTAATCAAAACATTTTTTCTTAAAATTCTTAAGTTTCACAGAAAGTTTAGAATTCTTTGCTTTTCACTTAATTGACTAAATCAAAAAAGAATATAATAATGGTAAACAGCGATATAAAATGAGGTGAATGCTATGCCCGTAATAGACGATATTAAAGAAAGCCAAAGCAAGCTAAAAGGCAAAGGCTTTAAGTATAAGTTTCAATACTTTTGGGAGTACTACAGAGTTGCAACCTTTATTACAATCGGCGTTCTGATTTTGGTAGGCTCCATTATAAAGACTGTGGTAACAGCCAAAGATCCCGCTTTTGAAGCAATCATGATAAACGCAATCGGAAAGCCTTCGGAAGAAGCCTTTGCCACAGAGCTTCAAATCGACACAAAAAAGTTTGAAGTAAACTTCGACTCTTCCTATATGATGTCAGGCCTTGATTCGTTTGACCAGACAACATATGCAAGCATGCAAAAGCTAATGGCCGTTGTGGCTTCCGCTTCCGCAGACGTTTGCTTAACCCCCGCCGAGTACGGAGAGCACTACGCAAAGTCCGACATGTTTATGGATTTAAGAGAAGTTTATGATGAAAAGTTTTTGGAAAGCTTAGGCGATAAAGTCATTTGGCTTAAGCTAAACGACCCTGAAACCGATAAGCCCGTAGGCGAAGAGATTCCCCTACTTATCGAT
>CACZQX010000344.1 GCA_902783445.1 uncultured Lachnospiraceae bacterium | reverse complement strand
GTAACAATACACGATCCGAACAGCAAGATAAATTCCGAAAAAACTTGGGATTTGGAGCGCATAATGGGACAAACCAAGAATATGTGGAGTTTTTGGAAATAGATAAATTGTTTTCATAATTATTCTGCTTTCAAAGGACTGCTTACTTTGATATAATTAAATAAGCAATATATAGGAGGTATATTATATGTTAAATGCAGATGTAGCCAAACTTTTAAATGAACAGATTACCAAAGAATTATATTCGGGTTATTTGTATTTGGATTTTTCTAATTTCTATGATGAAAAGGGATTGGACGGATTTAAAAACTATTTTTATATTCAGGCTCAGGAAGAAAGAGATCATGCAATGCTGATGTTACAGTATTTACAGCAAAACGGCGCTCATGTCACCTTGGAAGCCATAGATAAACCGGACAAAGAACTCGTTAATCTTGACGACCCTCTTAAACTTGCTTTGGAACATGAAATCTATGTAACCGGAACAATTAACAACATTTATGACAAGGCTTATGCGGTTAAAGATTTCAGAACAATGCAATTTTTGGACTGGTTTGTAAAAGAACAGGCGGAAGAAGAGGACAATGCCGATACTCTTATCACAAAATTTAACCTTTTTGCGACAGACGGTAAAGGTTTATATTCATTGGATGCAGAGCTTGGTGCAAGGGTATATTCGGCACCTTCGCTTGTAGTGGGATAATGACAATTGACACGAAATTTAACATGTGCTAAACTAACAAGAGGCTTGAGTTCAAGCCTCTTGTTATGAATTAAATATAAAGGCAATGAAGATGCACAGTAGTTTCTTTTATACCGATAACAGAGATTGGAAGTCCTCGGCTGTAAGCTTCCAAGGTCAATGAAAGAAGGCGAAATTCACATCGGAGCCGCATTTTTGAACATGGTTTACATAAGTAGGAAATGACGTTTGAGGCGCGTTAAGCTTAAATTAAGAGTCGTATTAAATACGGAAACCGGGTGGTACCGCGATATATTCGTCCCAGTGATTAGTCACTGGGACTTTCGTATTATAGGAGGAAAAAATGAAAGAAAAATTACAAGCCATTAGGCAAAAAGCAATCGAAAAAATCGAGGCAGCGGAAAGCCTTGATATTTTAAACGATCTTCGTGTTGCTTATCTTGGTAAAAAAGGTGAGATGACAGAAGTATTAAAAGGCATGAAAGATGTTGCGGCAGCCGACAGACCTGCTGTGGGACAGCTTGTTAATGATGCAAGAAAAGCAATCGAAGAAAAAATAGAAGCGGTTAAGAAAACACTTGAAGCAAAAGAACTTGAAAGAAAGCTTAAAGATGAAGTTATCGACGTAACCCTTCCTTCCAAAAAGCTTGTAATAGGACATAAACATCCAAACAAAGTGGTTTTGGATGAAGTAGAGCGTATCTTTACGGGTATGGGTTACGAAGTGGTTGAAGGCCCTGAAATCGAGTATGATTACTACAATTTCGAAGCGTTAAACATTCCTGCAAATCACCCTGCAAAGGATGAACAGGATACATTTTACATTAACGACAAAATTGTTCTTAGAACCCAGACATCACCGGTTCAGGTACGTGAAATGGAAAAAGGCAAACTTCCTATCAAAATCATAGCTCCGGGACGTGTTTTCCGTTCCGATGAAGTGGATGCAACACATTCACCTTCATTCCATCAGATTGAAGGCCTTGTAGTAGGCAAAAACATTACATTTGCAGACCTTAAAGGTACTCTTGCTCAGTTTGCCAAAGAGTTCTTCGGTCCGGAAACAAAAGTTAAATTCCGTCCGCATCACTTCCCATTTACCGAGCCATCGGCTGAAGCTGATGTAACCTGCTTTAAATGCGGCGGTAAAGGATGCAGAATGTGCAAAGGCTCCGGCTGGATTGAAATTCTTGGTTGCGGTATGGTTCATCCTAATGTCCTTAAGATGTGCAACATCGACCCTGACGAATATACAGGTTTCGCATTCGGCGTAGGTTTGGAGAGAATCACACTTCTTAAATACGAGATAGACGATATGCGTCTTCTTTATGAGAATGATGAAAGATTTTTAAAACAGTTCTAGGAGGAAATTATGAATACACCATTATCATGGATTAAAGAATATGTTCCTGATCTTGAAACAACATATCAGGAATTCAACGATAAAATGACACTTTCGGGTACAAAGGTTGAAACAGTTGATGTTTTGGATGCGGACCTGGAAAAAATCGTAGTAGGTAAAGTTTTAAAGGTTGAGAAACATCCGGATGCGGACAAACTTGTTATTTGTCAGGTTCAGGTAGGTCCAACTGCCGAGGATGCTACTCAGATAGTAACCGGTGCGCCAAATGTTTTTGAAGGTGCAGTTGTTCCCGTTGTTTTGGACGGCGGAAGAGTTGCGGGCGGTCATGACGGAAAGCCCGTTGCAGGCGGCGTTAAAATCAAAAAAGGCAAACTTCGCGGCATTGAATCAAACGGTATGATGTGTTCAATCGAAGAGCTTGGCTCAACAAAAGATTTCTATCCCGAAGCACCTGATGACGGCCTTTATATCTTTAGCGAAGAAGATAATGTAAAACCGGGTGATGATGCCATTGAAGCCCTCGGTTTCAGAGATGCGGTATATGAATACGAAATCACATCCAACCGTGTTGATTGCTACAGCGTTATCGGTATAGCAAGAGAAGCCGCAGCAACTTACGGTAAAGAATTCAAACTCCCTGAAATAAAAGTTAAAGGTTCGGGAGATGATGTTAAAAATTACATTGATGTTGAAATAAAAGACAAAGACCTTTGCAAGAGATATTGTGCAAGGGCGGTTAAAAATGTAAAAATCGGACCATCACCTAAATGGATGCGTCAGCGTCTTGCCAAAATGGGAATCAGACCGATTAACAACATTGTAGACATTACCAACTATGTAATGGAAGAATACGGCAACCCGATGCATGCTTTTGATTTGGACACAATCGAAGGACATAAGATAATCGTTAAGCGTGCGGCAAAGGGTGATAAATTTACAACACTTGATGAAACCGAAAGAAATCTTGATGAGAATATGCTAATGATTTGCGATGCAAAAAAACAAATCGGTATCGCAGGTATTATGGGTGGCGAGAATTCAAAGATTACCGATGACGTAAGCACTGTAATTTTCGAAGGTGCATGCTTTGACGGAACAAATATCCGTCTCTCATCCAAGAGATTGGGACTCAGAACGGATGCTTCCGGCAAGTTTGAAAAAGGTTTGGATCCAAACTCTGCAATAGATGCGGTAAATCGTGCATGCGAGTTGGTAGAAATGCTTGGATGCGGCGAAGTTGTTGACGGAGTAATAGATGTATATCCGGAACCGGTAGAGAAAAAACGAGTTAAATTCTCTGTAGATAAGATAAATGCTCTTCTCGGCATTAACATTTCAAAAGAAGAAATGTACAAATACTTTAAACCATTGGAGCTTGAAGTTGAAGAGAAAAACAGCGAAATCATTGTTCCGACCTTCAGACAGGATCTTTTAAGCAATGCGGACATCGCCGAAGAAGTTGCAAGATTTTACGGCTATGACAATATTCCTGTAAGCCTTCCTTCAACAGCGGAAACTGCGGGTAAGATAAGCGATAAGATGTATATCGAAAATATCGGTCATGATATTGCCGCAATGTACGGCTTTTCACAGGCTATGACATATTCATTCGAAAGCCCTAAAGTTTATGACAAACTTTTGCTGCCTGAAAATGATGAACTTAGAAATGCCATTGAGATTCTTAATCCATTGGGAAAAGATTTCTCAATCATGAGAACAACATCAATGAACGGTATGCTTTCGTCTCTCGGACTTAACTATTCAAGAAGAAACAAAGACGTTAAGCTTTACGAGTTTGCAAATATATATATTCCAAAGCAGCTTCCTATTACGGAGCTTCCGGATGAAAGAATGCAGTTTACACTCGGCTTTTACGGAGACGGTGACTTCTTCAGCATGAAGGGCGTTGTGGAAGAATACTTTGAAAAACTGGGTATGTTTGAAAAAGTTGAATACGATCCGAATGCGGGCAAGAGCTTTTTGCACCCGGGCCGTCAGGCAAACATCACATATTACGGCCATGTGGTTGGTTACCTTGGTGAAGTTCACCCACTTGTTGCAAAAGAATACGGCATCGGCGAACGTGCTTATGTTGCGGTAATCGACATGCCTACGATTTATGATGTTGTTTCTTTCGACAGAAAATACGAATCAATCGCAAAATTCCCTGCAATTACAAGGGATTTGAGCATGACCGTTCCTAAAGAAATATTGGTGGGAAGCTTGGAAGCAATTTTCGCAAAGAAAGGCGGAAAGCTTCTTGAAAGCTACAAACTCTTCGACATTTACGAAGGTGAGCAAATTAAAGAAGGTTACAAATCCGTTGCTTATTCTCTTACATTCAGAGCTAAGGATCGAAGCCTTGAAGATAAAGATGTTCAGGAAGTAATGGACAAGATTTTGACTGCGTTAAAAGAAAAAGATATCGAACTTCGT
>CACZQX010000343.1 GCA_902783445.1 uncultured Lachnospiraceae bacterium | reverse complement strand
TTGTTGTTTGAAATGATACAAGTTTTAAAACCGATTCGTCTAAGCTCTTCAAATAAAGCTACGGATTGCGCCGTATAAGGGTGATCGTGGGGCACGAGAGTATTGTCAATGTCGAATACAAGGCCGCGATAACCCATATCGTAATACTTTTGAAAGTCTATTTTGTAAGTAGACTCCGCATATTCGTTTGGATAAAATAAACTCATGATTACTCCTTAGTCAGCTTTTTGTATTAGTGCCATCTAAGAAAACTTTGATTTCGTTAATGAATGTATTTGCATCTTTAAATTCTCTGTAAACGGATGCAAATCTTACATATGCAACTTCGTCAACATCTTTAAGCTTGTTCATAACAATTTCGCCTATTGCCGAACTTGGAATTTCTTTTGCTTCCATGTTGAAAATCTGAGTTTCGATTTCATCCACAAGAGTAGTCATCTGTTCAGCGGAAACGGGTCTTTTGTGACATGAGCGCAAAATACCTTTTTCGATTTTTTGACGATCGTATGGCTCGCGGTTGTTGTCTTTTTTGATTACGATAAGAGGTATGGATTCAACCTTTTCGTAAGTTGTGAAACGCTTGCCGCAGGCGTCGCATTGACGTCTTCTTCTTATGGAATTGTTGTCTTCGGCCGGACGTGAGTCAATAACCTTAGTGTTTTCTTTGTTACAAAATGGACACTTCAAATGATTTCCCTCCGTTTTTTAAACTATACAGTTATATTTTGTTCACCCAAGCGAAATCCTCAATAAATCATAAACCTACAAATTGTGGATTAAATTTAAACAATAATCCGGATGTCGATTTTGCCGATAATCAATATGCTTAGATAAATCCACAATTTAATTATATGCTATAAATGTAGTGGAGGTCAAGAAAATTCTAAAAACTTTACTATATCTTGTGGTTTACATATTATTGGCATATTTATGAAGTGTGGTTATAACGGGGAAAAGAGAGTTTATAAAATTGTATTAAATTGTGTTAATTTCGTGAGTTGTCAGACAATATAATCAATTTACGACAATTATAAATTAAATAAAGAAAAATATTAGAAATAGTATTGACAAATCAAAAAGCCTGTGATAAAATTATTCCATACTTAAAGAAAGTAATATATTTTATATATATTATCATAATAAAAAAGGCTTGGAGGTGAACCAAAGGTTAATACGGATTTTGTATCTGCGAAATGATGATAGGCTTTGATATTGGCCGGTGAATGTAAGAGGACGAAAGCTGACCTAAATAAAAGTCTTTACATACGGTAAGAAGTTGTGAGAAAGAAAAGCATTGATCATATTTATTTAATCGTTAGATATAAGTCCTATTGAATCGTATTAGTATCTGGACCGAAGTGAGGTATTAATACATAAATCTAGGAAAGAAGAGGTATAGTCCATTGGGAACGGAAATTGAGTCAGCTTCGTCTATTTAAACCCTCGGTGTTACGAAAGTAATGCCGAGGGATTTTTTGTAGTTTTAATTAGTTTATTTAATTGATAAAAGCGTTGTTTTGTGGTATTCTATAAAGTGCTAACATAGCATGGATTTGCTGTGTTTAATGCCGCATTTAATACACGGACATAATAAATGCAGGCGATTATTTGGAGGAACAGTGTAATGAAAGTTGAAAAACTGGTTGGAACCAGATTTAAAGAAAGACCTGCGGACTGTGTTATCGAAAGTCACGCACTTATGATAAAGGGTGGATACATGAAAAATGTCGGAAACGGCATTTATTCGGAACTTCCCATCTTAAGGAAAATCACAAAGAAAATCGAAAATATTATCCGCGAGGAAATGGATGCAATCGACTGCCAGGAAGTATTGTTTCCCGTTGTTTTACCCGCAGATCTTTGGAAAGAATCCGGAAGATACGAATCTGTGGGAAGTGAGCTTGTAAGACTTTCCGACAGAAACGATTCCAAACTTGTACTCGGTATGACTCACGAAGAAGCGGCAGTGCATCTTGTGAGAGAGTACGGCAACACTTACAGCAAATATCCTTTTGCCGTTTACCAGATTCAAAGAAAATTCAGAGATGAGGCAAGACCTCGTGCCGGAATGATCAGAGTTCGCGAATTCACCATGAAGGATGCATACTCATTCCACACATCTCAGGAAGACCTTGAAAAAACATACGAAAAATACTATGATGCATATTTTAAAATCTTCAAAAGAGCCGGAATTCCGGAAGTAATTGCGGTTAAATCCGATTCGGGTATGATGGGAGGCAGCGTTTCTCACGAATACATGCTTCTTACGGATGCAGGCGAAGATTCAATCGTTATCTGCAATGATTGCGACTACAAATCAAATATGGAAGCCGCT
>CACZQX010000342.1 GCA_902783445.1 uncultured Lachnospiraceae bacterium | reverse complement strand
TATCATGTTTTGGTATTTGTCGCGCATCAAAATGTAATGATTACATTGCTTATAGCAGTGATTATGATGTACTTTGCGGAAAAAACGCAAAATATGTTTGTAAAATGCCTTATTGCAGCCGCGTTTTGCGCCCTTGCTTGGCTGATTAAGTGCGACTATTCCTACTATGGAATAATTGTTATATTTGTATTCTATATGTTGAGGAATAGCATGATTACTTTATTTACGACATATTCATTGGCAACCATTGCAATCAGATGGGGAACGACCCAAGTTTATTCCATAGCATCATTTGCGTTTATTGCTTTGTACAACGGTAAGCCGGGAACGAAGAAATTCAAATATTTCTTTTATTTATTCTATCCGGTTCATCTGATTGTTATTTATATTATTTTTAGGATTATAAAATAGGAGGCATATTATGGCAAACGTCGGTGTGTTTTTGGCGGATGGTTTTGAAGAAGTGGAAGCGCTTACAATTGTTGATCTTCTTCGACGTGCTGCGATTAACGTGGAAATGATTTCAATTAACGGAAGTTTAAAGGTTACGGGAGCACATGATATCAGTGTAAATGCGGATAGTCTGTTTAGAGAAGGGGCTTATGCGGATTGTGATATGATGTTTTTACCGGGAGGAATGCCGGGAACGACAAATCTTGCGGAAAATGTTGAGTTGTCCAACGAAATTAAGCGCTTTGTGAAAAGCAGGAAATATTTGGCCGCTATATGTGCCGCACCGTCGGTTTACGGCCAACTCGGAATTCTTGAAGGGAAAAAAGCCACATGCTATCCGGGCTTTGAAGCTAAGCTTGTCGGCGCCGAAATCCTTAAAGACAATGTTGTCAAAGATGATATTTTCATAACCTCCAGAGGAGCCGGAACGGCTATGGATATGGCGCTGAAAATTATAGAGATTTTTGAAGGAAAAGGAAAGGCAGACGAAATTTCGAAAGGAATTATTTATAAGGTCTGATTTTATGAAAATGAAGAAAATACTTGTTTTTGCATTGTGCTTGATACTTTTGTTGGCTGTCAGCGCATGCGGCAAAAAAGATAAAGAAAATTATAACTTCGGAGATATTAAAGGCAAGGCAACGGGTACGGTTGAAATGACCGAGTCGGGACTCTATGTGGAAATAGATGATATACTTGCCGATGTTGGAGATGATGTGGATTTTACATCCGGCATTAAATTTAAGGGAGTTTCCGATGATGCTTATGTACAAATTTATGCGGATACCAGTGAAGTGGACTTGTGGGAGCCGGGTACGTACGAGGTGGATTACAGCATTAGCTACGACGAATTAACCGTCAACAGGATTGCTCATGTTAAGGTAGAAGAGCCGTCAGCATCCGGCGGATCATCCAAGTCATCCACATCAAAAGGCGGAAATAATTCTTCATCAAATAATCAAGGATATGAAGATGAAACAACGGGAATCGTTGAAAAAGACATAGACAGTGCAAAAATCGATCTTCTTTCCGGCGGCGTTGCCACGGTTAAGCAGACAAACCTTCGTTTTATCGAAGAAACTTATACCGAAAACAGCAATATTGAAAGAAACGGAAGAAATTATCTTGTATCAAAACTTATTGTAAAATTTAACACCGGGGAATTACAGGTGCTTGAGACCATTGAGCATCCCGTAGACTAAGGACTAAATTATTGATGACAAGGTGCGGGACTTATGATATAATTTTTTGATGCAGACTTAAAATCTATATAATTAAAGAAAAGGAAATTCAGGAGGAATTAATAACCATGAGTTATCAGATGGAAGATCTTGGAAAAAATTTAGTTAAACTTACTATAGAAGTTGAAACTGACGAAGTTAAAAAAGCACTTAAAAGTGCATATAACAAATCAAAAAAACAGTTTAATATTCCGGGCTTTAGAAAAGGAAAAGCTTCTTACGAAGTAGTTGTAAAAATGTACGGAGAAGAAATGTTCTATGCAGATGCTGCAGACATTATGGTTCCGGATGCATTCGAAAAAGCCGTTAAGGAAGCTGAAATCGATATTGCATCATCACCTGAAGTTGAAGTTAAGAAATTCGAAAAAGGTGAAAATTTTGTTTTCGAGGCAACAGTAGCAGTAACACCTGAAGTTAAGCTGGGTACATACAAAGGCGTTGAAATCGAAAAGAGAAGCGCTGATGTTACCGATGAAGAAATCACAGCTGAATTGGATAAAGAAAGAGAAGCAAACTCAAGACTTGTTCTTGTGGAAGACAGAGCGGCAGAAAAAGGCGATACAACAGTTATCGACTATGAAGGTTTTGTTGACGGCGTTGCTTTCGCCGGCGGTAAGTCTGAAGACTATCCGCTTGAACTTGGTTCAAACACATTCATTCCGGGATTTGAAGATCAAATCGTAGGTAAAAATTCAGGCGATGAATTTGATGTAAACGTTACATTCCCTGAAGAATATCACTCACCGGATCTTAAAGGAAAAGCTGCGGTATTCAAAGTAAAAGTTAAAGAAATCAAACATAAAGAATTACCTGAACTTGATGATGAATTCGCATCGGAAGTTTCGGAATTCGATACATTGGACGAATACAAAGAAGACGTTAAGAAAAAACTTATCGAAAAGAAAGAAAAAGACAATGAGGCTCAAAAGGCAGAAGAAGCATTGGCTAAAGCTATTGAAAATGCCGAAATGGATATACCTGAGCTTATGATTAAAGATAATGTAAGACAGATGATAAGAGACTTTGAGTACAGAGTTTCAATGCAGGGTATCTCTGCCGATCAGTACCTTCAGATGATGGGTATGACAAGACAGCAGCTTGAAGAACAGATGACTCCTAATGCTGAACAGAGAATTAAGAGCTCATTACTTCTTAAGGCAGTTGCCGAAGCTGAGAAAATCGAAGCATCGGAAGATGATGTTGATGAAGAACTTAAGAGAACAGCTGAGATTTATGGCATGGAATTCGATAAACTCAAGAGTCAGGTAACGGATGAGGAAAGAAGTCAGATCAAAGATGACTTAAAACTCAAAAAAGCCAGCGAATTTATCACAGAAAATGCTGTAGAAAAATAATAAAATAATAATTAAGAAAGTGAGGGGTGCAAAGATGAGTTTAGTACCTTATGTCATTGAACAGACTAACCGTGGAGAAAGATCTTACGATATTTACTCCAGATTGTTAAAAGAAAGAATTATTTTCCTTGGGGAAGAAGTTAACGATGTTTCGGCAAGCGTTGTTGTTGCTCAGTTACTTTTCCTTGAGTCGGAAGATCCTAATAAGGATATTCATTTGTATATTAATAGTCCGGGCGGATCTGTAACTGCCGGAATGGCTATTTATGATACAATGAACTATATTAAATGTGATGTTTCAACAATTTGTATCGGTATGGCTGCCAGCATGGGAGCATTTCTCTTGTCGGGCGGAGCAAAGGGCAAACGTTTTGCACTTCCGAACGCTGAAATAATGATTCATCAGCCTCTTGGCGGAGCAAAGGGCCAGGCTACGGAGATTCAGATTGTTGCGGAACAGATTTTGAAAATCAAGAAACGTCTCAATACAATTCTTGCAAAGAACACAGGCAAACCGCTTGAAGTTATTGAGCAGGATACTGAAAGAGATAACTATATGACAGCTGAAGAAGCTTGCGAATATGGTTTGATTGACAAGGTTATAGAAAACAGACAGTAATAATGACTGACTAAAAGGAGTACAAATGGCAAATAAGAAGGATAATGGAGAACTCAGATGCTCATTTTGTAATAAAACTCAATCGCAGGTAAGAAAGCTCATTGCCGGTCCGGGTGACACTTATATTTGTAATGAGTGTGTTTATGCATGCGAGGATATTCTCAGAGATGAGTTTGATTACGAAGATGTTTCGAGTGACATTGAAATCAATTTAAAAAAGCCTAAAGAAATTAAAGAATTTTTAGATCAATATGTTATCGGTCAGGATGAGGCTAAAAAAGTTCTTTCTGTTGCTGTGTACAATCACTATAAAAGAGTTATGGCAGAAGACAAAGGCGACGATGTTGAGCTTCAAAAGAGCAACATTTTGTTGCTGGGTCCAACAGGTTCCGGAAAAACTTATTTAGCTCAAACTCTTGCGAAACTTATAAACGTACCTTTTGCAATCGCTGATGCCACAGCTTTGACAGAGGCAGGATATGTGGGTGAAGATGTGGAAAATATCTTACTCAAACTTATTCAAGCTGCTGATTATGATGTGGATAAGGCTGAAATCGGTATAATTTATATCGACGAAATCGATAAGATTACGAAAAAATCCGAAAATGTTTCCATAACCAGAGATGTTTCGGGTGAAGGCGTACAGCAGGCATTGCTTAAAATTATAGAAGGTACGCAAGCATCAGTACCGCCTCAGGGTGGCAGAAAACATCCGCATCAGGAGTTGATTCCGATAGATACAAAGAATATTTTGTTTATCTGCGGCGGAGCTTTTGACGGACTTGAAAAAATAGTTGAATCAAGAATAGATAAAAAATCAATCGGTTTTAATGCCGAGATAGGCAAGAAAAACGAGCATGAAGTCGATGAAATGTTTAAACAGGTAATGCCGCCGGATTTGGTAAAATTCGGTCTTATTCCCGAGTTTATAGGTCGTGTGCCGGTTACCGTTTCACTGGAAGCTCTTGATAAAGAAGCATTGATCAGAATCTTGAAAGAACCTAAAAATGCTCTTATTAAGCAGTATGCAAAACTGTTTGAGATGGACGGAGTAAACCTTGAGTTTGAAGAAGATGCAATCGAGCTTATGGCGGAAAAGGCAATAGAACGTAAGACGGGAGCCAGAGGTTTAAGAGCAATCATTGAGCACGCTCTCATGGATTCAATGTACGAAGTTCCTTCAAATCCGGGAATAAGAAAGTGCGTTGTTACCAAAGAAACTGTTGAAAGCGGATTGCCTATGCTTGAATCTAAAAACTCCAGAAAGAAAAGCGAAAAATTAGAAAAAAATACAGGCGAAATAGCATAATATCAGAAGCTCCTTGAAAAAAAGGAGCTTCTTTTAGAAAGGAACGTTATGATTATAAAAAACGTGGAACTGGAGACAGTATGCGGAATAACAAGCAAGCTCCCGGAGAATGATAAGCCGGAAATAGCTTTTGCGGGCAAGTCCAATGTGGGAAAATCATCGCTAATTAACGGCTTGATTAACAGAAAAGCCTTGGCAAGGACATCCTCTCAGCCCGGAAAAACACAAACAATCAATTTTTATAATGTAAACAATGATTTGTATTTCGTGGACTTACCGGGATACGGCTTTGCAAACGTTCCTCAATCCGTGAAGGAAAAATGGGGGAAAATGATAGAAAATTATCTGAAAAGTTCCCAAATGCTAAAAGCGGTTTTTCTTCTTATTGATATAAGACACGATCCGTCAAAAAACGATAAAGAAATGTATGATTGGATAGTTTATAACGGATATGAACCGGTTATTATAGCCACAAAGCTGGATAAAATAAAAAGAAGTCAGATCGATAAGCAAATCAAAGCGGTTAGAACCGGTTTGAACGCTAAGAAAGAAACAATCATTATACCTTTTTCATCCGTTACAAAACAGGGCAGAGATGAAATCTGGCAAACGATTGAAAGCTATTTGAATTAATAAAAGCTGCTATTTACTTAGCAGCTTTATTAAGTATTCGTATATTTCCTGACATGATTCTTTCCAATTGGAACACATTTTGGATGCGTCTTCTTTGGTAGGAACCGCCAGATTCAGTTCGATAAGATTAGTTTTACCTTCTTTGACCAAGCAGTGTACTATATAATCCTGGCTTGTGGATTTGTAATAATCCGATTGAGTGCCGAAGGCGCTTCGAAGCTCGAAGTTGTTGTCTGTTAAATATGTGTTTAAATCATCAACAATGCCCGATGGAATTTGATTATGAAAGAACTCCAATGTTTCTTCACCCTTTGGGGTAAGGTAGTAGTAAGTTGTGTTCTCCGTTGTATCCGTTGAAACAAAGGCGGATTCTTCCAAGTCCGAAAGAACTTCCTGAAGTGTAAAGTAATTGGTATAATTCTTTACAAGAAAGAAGTCCGAAAGCTGATTGTTAGTTAATGGATGATTAACCTTGTTCAGCATAAATAAAGCCATAAGTTTGTATAGAGTTGATGAGTCAACGGCCATAACAGTTCCCCTTTTTCATTAAACAAATTCATCAATAATTAGTTGATAAAAGGGTATCATAATTCAAAAAAAAATACTACCATTTTATTTTATAATAATGTATAATAAAGTAATCTTAAAGCATACAGCCTTAAGGCGTCACAAATTATTTGTCAAAATCATTTAACAATCCACAGAGTATAATAAATCATAAGAAAAGTGAGGGTTATAATTTGAGAGAAAAACTTAATTCGTTGCCGGTATCGGAACTTAAAGAAATTGCCAAGGCGCAAGGTCTTAAGGGTATATCGGGCCTGAAAAAAGATGAACTTATAGAAAGAATTATCGAAGCGGCCAACAAAAAGGAAGAAGAGCGTCAGATAAAAGAACAACAGGCTGCTATAAAAGCTCGCGAAAAGAAAGCAAAGCCTGCTGAAGTTAAGGCAGAAGATGACGAGGAAGAAGAAGACTACGAAAAATTGATGGAGCTTGACAGCGGAAAGGTTGCCAACGGAATCCTTGAAGTTATGACTGACGGATACGGATTTATTCGTTGCGAAAACTTTTTGCCGGGTGACAACGATGTCTATGTTTCGCCATCGCAAATCAGAAAGTTTAATTTAAGAACAGGTGATATTCTTCGCGGTAAAATCAGAGTAAAAACTCAAAATGAAAAATTTGCGGCTCTTTTATATCTTGAGTCCATAAACGGTTATTCAACGGCTGAGGCAACAAAAAGAATTAAATTCGAAGACCTTACACCGATATTCCCGAATGAGAGAATCAGACTGGAGACAAGCAGGGAAAATCGCGCGATGCGTATATTTGACATAATTTCGCCAATCGGTAAGGGTCAAAGAGGAATGATTGTTTCACCTCCTAAGGCCGGCAAAACAACATTGCTTAAAGGTGTTGCAAATTCAATATTACAAAATTGCAAAGATATGCATATAATAATACTTCTTATTGATGAAAGACCGGAAGAAGTTACTGATATAAAAGAAGCAATTGAAGGCGACAATGTGGAAGTTATTTATTCGACATTTGACGAATTGCCTGAAAATCATAAACGTGTTTCGGAAATGGTTATAGAACGCGCAAAAAGACTTGTGGAACATGGAAAAGATGTAACAATCTTATTGGATAGTATTACAAGACTTGCAAGGGCTTATAACCTTACGGTTCCTCCATCGGGAAGAACTTTATCCGGTGGTCTCGATCCTGCGGCTCTTCATATGCCGAAGAGATTTTTCGGTGCCGCAAGAAATATGAGAGAAGGCGGAAGCCTTACTGTACTTGCAACCGCGCTTGTAGATACGGGAAGCAAAATGGATGATGTTGTTTACGAAGAATTTAAGGGTACCGGTAATATGGAGCTGGTTTTGGACCGTAAACTGTCCGAAAAACGTATATTCCCTGCCATAGATATAGTAAAATCGGGAACAAGAAGAGAAGACCTTCTTTTGGATCCGGACGAACAGGAAGCGGTAGATATTGTCAGAAAAGCAACCAATGGTTTGCGACCTGATGAATCCGTTGAAAAAATATTGGATTTATTTGTAAGAACAAAAAACAATAAGGAATTTATTGAGTATGTTAAGAAAATTCACTTATAAAAAAAGTGCTTGCAATAGAAAAATCACTATGCTATAATAACAAAGCTATTGAAAAAAGTA
>CACZQX010000341.1 GCA_902783445.1 uncultured Lachnospiraceae bacterium | reverse complement strand
TGTCGTATACCGGCATAATCTGCTTAGAGATTGCCTTTGTTAATGGATATAATCTTGTTCCTGCACCACCTGCTAAAATAATACCTTTCATAGCTCAAATCTCTACTTTCCTAAGCCCAGTCTTTTTCTCTGGTATTTAGCATAAAGAGGTTCCCACCACCATTTATTATCAAGATACCACATAACAGTCTTTCTCATTCCTGTTTCAAAAGTTTCCTGAGGTTTCCAGCCAAGTTCACGCTGAATTTTGCTAGCATCAATAGCATAACGCAAATCATGACCAGGTCTGTCTGCTACAAAAGTTATTTGTTCTGCATAACTTTTGCCGTCAGCTCTAGGTCTTACTTCATCAAGAATCGAGCAAATTGTCTTAACGACTTCAATATTCTGCTTTTCGTTATGGCCGCCAATATTATAAGTTTCCCCAGGAACGCCTTCTGTGCAGACTTTTACCAAAGCTCTCGCGTGATCTTCAACAAAGAGCCAGTCACGAACCTGTTCGCCTTTTCCGTAAACAGGAAGAGGTTTGCCTTCTAAAGCATTGAGAATAACTAAAGGAATAAGCTTTTCCGGGAAATGGTATGGACCGTAGTTATTAGAACAATTTGTTACCATTGTTTTTAACCCAAAAGTTCTGTGCCATGCCCTTACTAGATGGTCTGAACCTGCTTTACTTGCAGAATATGGAGAACTTGGATTATATGGAGTTTCTTCAGTAAACAAAGAATTATCAAGAGGCAAATCACCATAAACTTCATCTGTGCTTATATGATGAAAACGAAAATCGGGTTTGTCTTTTGCATAATTTCTTGAGACATCAAGCAATGTAAAAGTACCAACAAGATTTGTCTGAATAAATTCAGCAGGGCCGTCAATACTTCTGTCTACATGTGATTCTGCAGCCAAATGCATTATTGCATCAGGCTGATGTTTCTTAAATATAGTTTCAACAGCATTTCTATCACATATATCCGCCTGTTCAAATGCGTATCTGTCACTATCAGAAACTTCTTTCAAGGTTTCCAGATTGCCGGCATAAGTAAGTTTATCTAAGCAAACAACGGAATGTTCAGTGTTTTTGATCAGATGCCTGATGACAGCAGAACCAATAAAACCGGCTCCGCCAGTAACAATAATCTTCATACTTTCTCCTTAAGTTCATTAGATTAAATTAATCGAATACGTCTGCTTTTTCAAAAGGCAAACCATTAACGTCCTTAGGAGAAAGAAGCGGAGTAGTACCGGGTTCGATAGGCCATTCCACGCCAATAGTCTTATCGTTCCAAACAATGCTTCTTTCCGCTTTTGGATTATATAAATCTGTACACTTATATTGAAATTCAGCGGTATCACTTAAAACATAGAATCCATGTCCAAATTTCGGAGGAATCCACATCATCTGCTTATTTTCATCAGAAAGAATTCTGCCTATCCATTTACCAAAATATGGAGAACTCTTTCTTAAGTCAACGGCAATATCAAATACCTTGCCCTGAGTAACTCTAACAAGCTTGCCTTGACTATTCTCTTTCTGATAATGAATTCCGCGCAAAGTGCCTTTTACAGATTTACTATGATTATCCTGAACAAATTTTAGGTCTAACCCATTTTTAAAAAACTCCGCTTGATTCCAAACTTCCATAAAGAAGCCTCTAGCATCATTAAAGACCTTTGGAGTAATTAACAACACATCTGGAATCTCGGTTTTTTCAATAAGCATATTGCACCTTCAAAGCGTATTTTTTTAATTATGATTGAATATTTTATCATGTAAAAGAAAATAACTCTACATTTTTAAATTATCATCTATTATCAAAACTTATTGTCAAATAGATCTGGTAATCAATTCATAAAAACCTTAAACAAACTTCATTTTAGACTTTTTTGAATATCATTTTATAATCAGATTTTATGCAAAAATATTTAATATTTTTTTGTTGACTTTGTGAAATTTTTCTTTTATATACTTCGTTGTTAATTGTACTTGTCACAGCAAAGGTCACAGAAATGAATATTAGTTTTGTGGATATTATAGATTATGTAGGAACGTTTGCTTTCGCAATAAGCGGAATAAGATTTGCTTCCGAAAAGAATTACGATTTATTCGGCGCATTGATAGTCGGTTTTGTTACAGCTGTTGGCGGCGGAACACTTCGAGATATTATGCTTGGGAAAACTCCGTTCTGGTTTACTCAAAATTCTTACATAATTATTACTATTCTTGCTTTAATCTTTTTTGTTATATTTCAAAAACACATATCAAAACTAGGGAAAGCGCTCTTTTTATTTGACACAATAGGCATTGCTTTATTTACTGTTGTTGGTTTTCATAAAACAATAGAATGTGGCTTTTCTTTGTGGGTGGCAACACTTATGGGTATGTTTACTGGTGCTGCCGGTGGAGTAATAAGAGATATTCTCTTAAATGAAGTTCCACTCATATTCAGAAGAGATATTTATGCCTTAGCCTGTTGGTTCGGTGGTCTTGTCTATTTAATAGGAATAAAACTAAACATACCCGAACTAGTCACTCAAATCGCTTGCGCGGCAACTGTTGTTACCATTAGAATCTGTGCTGTAACTTATCATTGGCGAATGTTTATCTTAAGAGGTCACAGAAGACCAGCAATTGCAAAATAAAGATTTTATTATAGCTTGAACAACAATTATATATTAGATATTATCTTTATATAATAATGTTGAGAGGCTTAAGCAATATGCAAAAATCTGTTCCTATTATTCTTATTATTTGTCTAACATTTCTTTTTGTAGGCTGTTCATTTCACAATCACCATAATCACGACGAAAATTCCAGTTTAATCACTGTTGATGGAAATGGT
>CACZQX010000340.1 GCA_902783445.1 uncultured Lachnospiraceae bacterium | reverse complement strand
TGAGCTGATGCCCGGTTTTGTTTTTAATAACTGAAGAGCCGGACGAATTGTGTTACCTGTTGAATGGCAAGCACCCGAAACGGCACCATCAGCATCCCCTGCTTTACACATAAGGCATGCATAGTACATATAATCACTAAACATGATTTTCTTAGCTTCATCATATGTCATGCCTTTGCTTTTTCTGAGTTCCACGAAAAGGTTGATATATTCTTCTGTCTTTTCGTGTGTAGCCGGATCAATAATCGTAGCGCCCGAAATATCATATCCTTTGCCGTATTTTTCGATTTCTTCTTTTGTTCCGATAATAATGATATTAGCAATGCCTTCTTTTATGATTTTTTCAGCGGCATCATATGTTCTAACATCCATTGATTCCGGAAGAACAATTGTCTTTTTGTCCTGTTTTGCTTTTGCTTTGATTTCATCAATAAATCCCATAACTAATAATTCCTTTCTATTGGCTAATGTCCAACCAAACATGATTATAGTACATTTAATCTTTAATAACAAGATTTTAGTTTAATACAAAAATAATTTAATAAATAGTTAATAATTATGATTTCATTAAAAAAACTTATCTGCCTTTTTTTCTACAAAAATCTGTAAACGGTTGTGGAATCAAATACTTCCCCGGCTTCGACAATGTTAGATTCAAACTCCTTATGGTTTTCTGCATCCGGATAGCCCTGGCTTTCAAAGCAAAGTCCGCTTCTCATTCCATAAACCGCTCCGTCTTTGCCCTTAAGTCCATTAAGAAAGTTGCCCGAATAAAACTGTACGCAAGGTCTGTCTGTTAAAACCATCATTCTGACTTTCCAGTTGCTTGAAGCAAGCTCCGCGACTTTGTTTAGCACAAAATCTTCTTTTTTTCTTATTCTTTTGGTGAAATTATAATAAAACATCTGCTCTGCTTGCTTTACTTCATCATCACTTTTATTGATGATGAAATTATGATCGTAACCCTTTGCAAGAACAATCTGCTTATCCTCTTCGTTCAAATCATCAAAGTTAAACTCTTTATCCAGAAATTGCAAATCTTTTCCGACGGTTTTCCTTCCGGAAAAATCCAGCGCAGTTCCCGAAACATCCATAATTTCGCCTGTCGGAATAAGATTATTATCGATTTTGCTTATTTTTTGAGAATACAATCTTAAATGCTGACCCATTGCATTTCCGCTTTTATGCCCGTCAAGGTTGAAATAACTGTGATTTGTCGGATTGATTATGGTCTTTTTATCGCTTATAATCTTGTATTCCATAACAAGCTCGTTTCTGTCATTTAAGCTGTAAATAACAAAAATATCCTTTTTACCCGGAAAGCCGTTAGTCTCTTCGTCTTTAAGATAAAAAATCACATGGTCCGCTTTGTTTTCCAATATGTGTTCTTCATCTTTATTTGCTTTTTCATCGTTATAATTCAAGTCTTTCAAAACAGTTTCCATTTCTTCAAAACTTATTGCCTTGAAAATACGATTGTGATAGCCTTTTGTCTTATGGCTGTGTAAGTTGTTTTCACCGTCGTTGACCTCAAGATGATATTCTTCCCCATCGATTTTGTAACAAGCTTTTCCGATTCTATTTGCGTTCGGACCCACAAAAGCGCCTAAAAAGCAATCATTGTTTTCATATGACTCAATATTGTCGAATCCCAAAACAACATCAATAAATCCGCCCTCTTTATCCGATAGCAACAGACTTTGCAAAATCCCGCCATAGTTTAAAAATGAGGCTTTTATACCATTTGTGTTTTCCAATGTATATTTGCTTATTTCAATGCCGTCTTTAGTCTTTCCGAAAAATTCTTTTTCCATTTTATCCTCTTAATTCCGATTATTTTCTAAATAAATTTACAATTATTCTAAAATACACTGTTAAATTTTTAGTTCAAATTACAATTATCAAACATTTACATTATACACCAAATCCTTTAAAATAAACAGAAGAAGAAGTTTTAAACCCTGCGTAATATCTATAAAAATGAGGTTTGTTAAATGAAAGTTGCTGCTATAATCGCGGAATTCAATCCCTTCACAAAAGGTCACGAATATATAATTAAAAAAGCCAAAGAAATAACGGACTCCGACTACATTATTCTTGTTATGAGCGGAAACTATGTACAACGTGGAGAGCCTGCCGTTTGCGATAAATACTTGCGCACAAAAATGGCTCTGGAATGCGGTGCGGATTTAGTTATAGAACTTCCAGTGGTTTATTCTTGCGGCAGCGCCGAATACTTTGCAAAAGGCGCGGTTTCTTTGATTGAACGTTTGGGGATTGTGGATTTTCTTTGCTTTGGTGCGGAAAATGACGATTTAAATGCCCTTTCCGATATCGCCGAAATTCTATTAGAAGAGCCGGAAGAATATAAAGATATCTTAAAAGAAATGCTAAAAAGCGGCATTTCTTTTCCGGCAGCAAGAGCTGCGGCACTCAGTCAATATGTATTTTCCGACAATGAAAGTTCAAAAATCCTTTACCCGGACCTTATAAACGAAATAGTGTCTTCTTCAAACAACATTCTCGCAATCGAATATCTAAAAGCACTTATGGCCTTTAAATCAAACATTGTGCCTGTTGCCGTAAAGCGTATCGGTGCGGACTACAACGATTCGACAGTTAATGCATCATCGGATAATTTTGCCAGTGCATCCGCAGTCAGAAAGGCTTTATGTGAAAACAATCTTGTAGGCGTATTAAAATCCGTTCCTCTTAATTGCAACGAAATATTGGACCAAAACCGCGGAAAAAAACTACCGATTAGTCTTGACGATTTTTCTTTAATTTTGGGCGCAAAGCTTCTTGAATGCAAATCAGCCGAGGATTTGGAAGATTATCTTGATGTAAACAACGACTTCGCAAACAAGATTTTAAAAAATCGTTCCGCTTTTACATCCTTTAGCGGTTTTGCCGAAATGTTAAAGTCAAAAAACAATACTTTAACCGCTATAAATCGTGCTCTTTTACATATTATGCTGGGAATTAAATCTGATTATCTAAACCAACTTGCCAAATCGGGATATCACGAATACGTTAGAGTATTGGGTTTTAAAAAAGATGCCACAAGCGAACTTATGGCTGCCGTAAAATTCGGATGCAATCTCCCAATCATCACCAAAATGGCTGATTTTGAAGGTTCGCCTTTAATGGATTTAAATATTGCCGCCGACAATATCTACTCACTTGTAGTAAGAAATAAGTTTGAAAACAAACAATTAAAAAACGAGTTCAACTCCGGACTTACCATGATATAATAAAAAATCCGTATTAAAGCGTCGGTATGCACTCACCGACGCAATAATACGGAATTTTCTTTAATATACCGATTATTAGTTTTTAAAACTATGTATTGGTGCCGGTATTCTTCCGCCACGATCGACAAATGCCGAACAATCAAACTTGCTAACCGGCATAATTGGCGCGTAACCAAGAAGACCACCG
>CACZQX010000339.1 GCA_902783445.1 uncultured Lachnospiraceae bacterium | reverse complement strand
TGTTTTTTGCTGCTTGAGTAGTTGTTGGATGACCATAACTATAAAACAATTCACCAATCAAGCATCCAGCCATTTGAATTCCGTTTTTATATGCTATTTCTAAATAATGAAGCGCTCTACTTTCTTCCTTTTTTTCTCTAACATCTTCATCAAACAAATAACAACCTAAGCGATATGCAGATTTGGGTGTTAATTCATATCCGTCAATTTCAGTTGCACGATTCAACCAATACAGCGCTTTTTCATCATTGGCTTGAACACCAATTCCATATTTGTAGAACAATGCTACCCTTTCCATTGATTCAGGAATTCCTTGTTTTGCGTTTTCAAGAAAAAGTTCAAACCCTTTCTTTTCATCTTCAGGAACACCAGCTCCAGTAGCATAACACTGTGCAACGTAATGAGTTGCAAACGGATAGTTATTATTCATGGATTTTGTAAACCATCGGAATGCTTCAGCATCATTTTCTTCAACTAAGTCATTCTCAAAAAAGTAAAGTTTTCCTAATTCATATTGAGCTTTACCATTTTCGCGTTCAGCAGCGTACTTTATCCATTTTAATGCTTCACTTTTGTTTTTTAGTACCTTTTCTCCTTTTTGATACAGCTTAAAAAGATCTATTGCTGCATACAAATCACCTGATTCTGCTCTTTTGATCAAAAACTCGGTTCGTTTCATGCTCTCCTTTTGTCCCGGAGTCATGCTTTCTCCGCAAGTCTGGCATACAGTATCTTGAGGATAAGTATTTATTTCATCACACTCAATACATTTCCATAAGATCATACTTATCACCCCTTAAAAATTTTCATCGATAAACTGTTGAGCATCTTCGTTTCCGTTTTGAACCGCTAAATCTAAGTATTTTCTTGATAACTCTAAATCAACTGTTCCTCCAAAACCTTTATAATAAAAAACGCCTAACATATACATTCCTTCATCGTTTTCATATTCGGCTGCGTATTTTGCCCAACAAAAACTGTCCCATACATATTCCTGAAACTCATCCTCTTCTTCATCAGTCATTTCTTCAGGAAACTCAAGAAGTTTATCCATATAATAATGACATAATCTCATCATTGCACCTGAATGCCCATTATACGCACTTTCTAAGAACCAGTGATAAGCATCATCCTGATTCTGTTCAATTCCAGTTCCGTTCCAGAGTAGATCCGCATACCAAAACTGAGCATTCATATTTCCCAATCTGGCGGCTCGACCTAACCATTTTGCAGCTTTAGTTTCATCTTTATATGATTCTTCATACCAGCCCAAATAGACTAATCCTAAAAGCAACTGTGCATCTTCACATTCGCGTTCAGACGCATACTGAAGAAAAGGTAGCGCCTTTGAAACATTGGCTTGTAACCCTTGCGGGAAAGCTTTTTCTCCTTTTTTTATTCCATACACATAGTCTTTTCCAACATAATAGTTATATATTATGCCGCCTTGCTCGGCATAGAACAAATATCTTTGAAATAACGAACCTTTTTCATCAGCTAAATTATTTTTAACCTTAGTTTCTTCAGTATCTTTAGTTGTTCGGTATTTATCATTGTTACTAAATCTAAAAAGTTTATGCATTTTTTTCTCCGTCATTATTTATTAATTCATAGAATGAAGCGAGTTTTATTCCTCTTTTATATAATCATAATTATAGTTATAGTTTATAAATGTTGACATAGATTTTTCCTATGGTCAAACCCATCTTAGTAGAAATATTTACATGGTAACTATCGTCTCCAGCCGGAATAGTGCAAACATTACTAAACACTCTTCCTTCTTTAAAGTCAGCACCTACTTGAAAAGAGTGTGATTGATTATTCATATTGTGTACCGACTGATGTCCGTTCTCCATTGGACTACAAACTTTTCCGTCTATAATCATATAATAAGGGACATCCCAACCAATAAACTTCTTTTCTCTTGTTACTTTTAATACTCTATTCATACAGATTATCCTTTTATTATTAATCTATTATTAGCTCTATCCCATACGCAAATTTGCGCCGCTATTGGATTGGCTATCCAAGTTATCATTTATAAAATGATATACTTCTGAAAGCCCATCTAAATCTATGGAAAAATACTCAATATTTCCGCCGATATTCGCCATGATTACTGTCTGAGTTGCGTATCCTCCACCTATGGGTTTATGTCTGCAATCTTCAAGTTTATCATACTCCTCGGCTAAATATTCCATATAGCTTAATTTGTGTTTTCTTTCCCAGCGTCTTGAAGCGGCTTTGATTTGGTTAATTC
>CACZQX010000338.1 GCA_902783445.1 uncultured Lachnospiraceae bacterium | reverse complement strand
TTCACCGCCAACGATATCAAAACCGTCAACCATACGACCCTGTCTGTGAGCTGAGATTGAGATACCACCACCGATGTGGCAAACAATGTAGTTTTTCTCTTCGTATTTTTCACCATGTGAGTGAGCATGACGAATAGCTGTTTCTTTAAGATTTAATGAATGTAAATGTCCTGTTCTGTAAACACCTTTGATACCTGTCATACGAGCAAGATCCCAGTATTCATCAACATCAGGTGGGTTAACAACAAATGCAGGGCAGTTGTATTCAGCAGCAAATTCTCTTGCAAGCTGAGGTCCTAACTGTGCAGGATGCTGTACTCCGTTTTCACCGTTTTTAGCATGTTCGAAAATAAGATCGTCAACTTCGTATGTGCCGCCTTCCATAGCGAAAAGTCCGCCGCCACGTCCAACACAAGCACTGATACCCTCTAAAGAAATGTTGTTTTCTTTAAGAAGGTTGATGATTGTTTCTTTACGGTATGGAAGCTGAGCTGAGATACCGTCGAACTCATCTAATTTAGATGCTTCGTGAGCAACGTTCTTTGAGAAAAGAACTTCTTCGTTTTGGATGAGGGCAATCTTTGTAGAAGTTGAGCCCGGGTTAATTGCAAAAATCTTGTAATCTGCCATTTTAAAATCTCCTTGTATTTAAAATATTTTTGTTTCACTTTTTTGAAAATAAATACTGTGATATAATTTTAACGAAATTGGTTTTTAAAGTATGCAAATGCACAATATTTAAAATCATATCAAAGGATTTATCATGAAAAACACTAAAGATGAAATCAAAAATCAGCTTATAAAAATGTTAAAAAACAACCATATAACAAAGGTAAAAGTAAAAGACATCACCGATGCGCTTCATATCGGAAGAAGCACTTTCTACCTTTATTTTGATTCGGTTTATTCCGTGTTACAGGAAATCGAGGATGAATACTTTGCCGAGCTTAAGAAGATTTCAGCCAGTTTTTGGGATTACAAAATCGATCCCAAATATTGCGAAACACCTCATCCGCTTCTTTATAACAGTTTTAGTTATATGCACGAAAACCGCGAAATTTCCAATGTACTTTGGGGACCTTACGGCGATCCCGTTTTCCAGGTGGGATGCAAGCGTATGCTAAAAGAAGCATTCTTCCCTAAAAACAAAGCCGTGGAACTTTTCCCTTACGATACGGAATTACACACGAATTTCATAATAGGCGGACATATGGAAATACTTAATCTTTGGCTTAAAAACGACCATGGCGTCAGTGCCGAAGATTTTGCCTGCGGCATGTATTTTACAATGTTTACGGAAGTACTTCACAGAATGTATCCCGATTATGATTTCAGCAAATATTACAGAAAAAGATGAACGCCGAAGCTTATGCCTCGGCATTCGCTCCTTTCTGCAAGAGACTGCCAAGGCAGTCTTTATTTTTTCTTCATACCTGCAGCTCTAACGGCTGAGATAACAACGTTTCCTTTGATTTCTGAAACAGGTGCCCCTCTTGAGCAGTCACAAACAATTTTGTTGAAGCCCTGAAGCATTGGTCCGTAAGCATCAGCGCCACCAAATGTCTGGATAAGCTTAACGCCTGTGTTACCAACGTTTAAGTCAGGCCAAATAAGAATGTTTGCTTTACCTGCAACTTTGCTTTCTCTCTTAACTTTCTTAGCGGCAACTTCAGGTTTGATAGCAGCATCAAGCTGGAATTCACCATCGATTGCGAGATCAGGACGCATCACGTTTGCGATTCTTAAAGCTTCTTTAACTTTATCAATCAATTCACCCTGACCACTACCAAGTGTTGAGTAGCTGATCATTGCACATCTTGGCTCCCAACCAAGAAGGTCTGAATATGTATCGCATGCTGCGATAGCAATGCTGGCAAGCTGTTCCGGATTTGGGTTTGTGCAAACGGCACTGTCACCGATTGCAAGAAGTGGTCCTTCAGAACCTTCCCAGTTAGGGAATTCGCAAAGTCCTGTACTTGAAACAGTAGCAAGACCCGGCTGAAGACCGATAATGTACTGACCTGCAAGTAAAACATCACCTGTTGTGTTGTCGATACCCGCAAATGTAACGTCAGCATCATCAACAGCTTCCATAACCATTGCAAAATAAAGTGGATCCTGCATACGACGGATAAGCGGTTTTTCTTTAAGCTTTGTATCCGGTAATGCGATATATTTTGCAATAAGTTCATCTCTGTATTTTTCATCGTTGATATCAACGATTGTGAAAACGTCTAACTCATATCCTCTTTCTGTTGCAGTTTTTTTGATTTCTTCTGCGTTACCAACCAAGATAGATTTTACATAACCTTCTTTAGCTGTTTCGTAAGCAGCCTGCATCATTTTTTCGTTCATTGCTTCAGGAAAAGCAACTCTCTGGATATCAAGTTTGGCTTTTTCATAGATTTTATCTAATACGCTCATTACTTAATCTCCTTACATTTCCTCTTCTACAAGGTCAACGAAATCGCCGATTGTAGCGCAAGCACTTGCATCTGCAAGCATGATAGCTGCGTCTAATTCGTTTTCTACTTCTGCAACAAGTGCAACCATCTGTACTGATGCTCCGCCAAGGTCATCTTTGAAAGATGTAGCCATTGAAAGTGATGCAGCGTCTTTTTTGAAAGATGTTGCTACTAATTCGATAACTTTTGCTTCTAATTCTGCTCTGTCCATTTTAAAACTCCTTTTTCTTTGATTTACTATATATTAATGTATAATATATCAATTATTTTGTGTACTTTTCGTCAAGCTCGAATACTACAGTCTTAAGACCGAATTCGTCATTCTTGTCGATGATTTTAGCATGTACGTCAATCGGAAGCTGTGCTGCAAGCTCATCTCTGTTTTTCTTTGTGATACCGATTACAACTCCGTTGAATTTTGTGCCTTCTTCAAGTTCGATTTCACCGTAAGCATATTTGCCCATAGCCTTGTATTCAGGTTTTGATGAAAGCGCACCCGGAAGTACGATTGAATGCATTTTAGCTTTTCCGCTGATTTCATACCATTCGGTATGTAAGCATCCGCATGTATTGCAAGCATATACAGGTGGGAATTCAACAGCTCCGCATTCAGGGCATTTTCTTCCCATCATTTTTCCTTGTTCAAGAGCCTCATAGAAAGGCTGTACTAATTTCTCTAATTTTACTTCGCTCATTTTAGTCCCTCCTATTAATCAATTGTTCTGAGAAGCACAGCTGCTACGTTCTGAGCACCGCCGTAACCTCTTAACATAGCTGTCTTAGGAAGCTTCTTAACCTGACGTTCGCCACATTCGCCACGCATCTGTTTGCAGCATTCATAAACGTCTGCAAGACCCGAAGCAGCATGAGCATGACCGAATGATGTACGACCACCGTTTGTATTGATCGGCTTATCTCCATCGTAAGCTGTACGTCCTTCACAGATGTATTTCCAGCCTTCACCCTTTGGAAGATATCCTGCGATTTCAGCTGAAATAAGGTGTGATGTAATGATGAAGTCGTTTGCGTAGAAGATGTCAAGTTCTTCAGGTTTAACACCTGTTGAAGCATAAACTTCAGCGCAAGCGTTCTTTGTAGCTTCGATTTCGAAATGAGGGTTGATTGCATTGTATGATGATGCACCAACGCCAAGGATTTCGATTGGTTTATGTTTTAAGTTTTTGCAAATTTCAGGAATTTTTTCTGTTGCGCATACGATAACAGCAGCAGCACCGTCGCATTTAAGCTCGAGGCAGTTTGCACGAAGGTATGCACCCATTTTAGGGTTGAAAGGTGAACGAAGGTAATCGATATCACTTTCAAAACCTTTTTCTTTTGCGATTTCAGCAAATGTGTGACGCTCGATTGCAAGTGGGTTAACAGATGCATTACGTCTGTTGTTGATGCACATCCAGTTCAATGTATCATCCATCTGCTCAGGTGTGATGCCGTTTTCTCTAACGTAAACCTCAGCAGGATCGTCATAGATAAGTTCCATCGGTGCCATAAGTGAACGTGCGTAAACACGGTCATATAACCATTTTGTTGTGAAGAGGAACTTCTCCATTGTAACTTTTTCTCTCTTGAATGGGTGTTTTGCAGTATCAACACTATCATTTGGATATGGGTTGCTGTCACCGAATTCAACGGCACCTGTCATGATGCAGTCGTATTTACCGGAAGCAATGTAGTTTGCTGCAAGGTCAAGTGCGAGATAACCTGTACAGCAAGCTTCCGAATGGTGGATAGAACCTTTTCCTTTCATACCAAACCAGTTACCGCAATGAATGTTTGGTGTTAACTGGTTAGAACCTGCAAGTGGGCTTGCCTGTCCGTGGAAGTAATAATCAACATCCGAAGCTTTGATACCTGCATCTTCCATAGCAGATAATGCAGCGTATCCTAACAGTTCGTGTTCTGTAAGTCCGTTTGTTTCAGGATTATCAACTGTGTACATAAATGGTGTGCAGCCAACGCCGATAATGGAAACACTTCTGTTATACTTGTGTGATTTTGTCTGACTCATTTAATTCTCCGTCCTTTCTATTTTCTGACCTCTTCCTATATCATTGTGATTAAAGGCCATATTTTTAGTCGTAACCTCATTATAGCAACTGAATATTTCGTTTACCAGCATTTTTTGTAACACCTGCACAAAAAAATAGACATTTTTTCAAAAATGTCCAACATATTTCCAACGCTTTTACCAAATATGTTGATTATTTCCTTTGAAAAATACCGAAAGATTTAGTCCCATCAAGCATAAATTGCGGAATATGTCAATGTATTTTCCCAAAATATAGTTCTTTTGCAAACAAAAAATATCTGTTATAATTTATTAATCAAAAATGCGCAGACTTTCGGAGGATTATCATGGGAAAGAAATTACAGTTCGAAAAGTTGAATAACACCAGAGAGTTGGGTGGCCTTGTAGGTGCCGACGGAAAAAGCATAAGAAGTGACAGTTTATACAGAAGCGGTCATTTATTTTTTGCATCCGAAAAAGATATCGAAGGTATCATGGGTCTTAATTTATCCCATATAATCGACTTGCGTTCTCCGATGGAGCAAAAGCAAAGACCGGATCCCGAAATCGAAAGCGTCCATCACGTTTCTTTGCCGGCGGTAACGGATGAACTTTCGGGAATCACAAGAGACGAAGAAAGCGATGCTCACGCAAGCGAAATGCTTATTTCAAGAATGTCTGCCGATAAAGAAACAGCCATAAATTATATGGTTGATTTGTACGAAAACCTTGTAAGCAACGACTATTGTCTCAGTCAGTATCACAAATTCATAAATCTTTTGGCCGATGATAATACAAATAAAGTACTTTGGCACTGCACCGCCGGAAAAGACAGAGCCGGCCTTGCAACGGTATTTACTCTCGAAATCTTAGGGGTTAATCGTGACGATATTATAGACAATTATTTGGAAACCAATGTCAATTTAAAAGAAGAAATCGACGAATTGGTTGCTATGTTGCGCGCCAAAAAATTCTTTACGGGTGATGATGAATCAATCCGTACGTTTTTCGGTGCAAGACCGGAATACATCCAAGCGATGTACAAAAAAGTCAGCGAAACTCATGGCAATTTCCAAAACTTCATAAAAAACGGCCTCGGCGTAACTGCCGAAACCGTTGAAAAATTAAGAGCAAAATATTTGAATTAGTATTCTTCCTCTTCTTCTTTTTCGGAAATGTCATTTACCGGCTTTTCAAGGCCATCGATGGTAATGTCATTTTTCTGTGAATAATCCCACAAAGCCGCATGAATTGCTTCCTCGGCAAGCAAGGAACAGTGGACTTTTACAGGCGGAAGTCCGTCCAAAGCTTCCATTACCGCTTTATTGGTAACCTGCAAAGCTTCATCAACGGTTTTGCCTTTAACAAGTTCCGTTGCCATGCTGCTTGTAGCTACGGCAGCGCCGCAACCGAATGTCTTAAATTTCACATCCGTAATGGTTTTATTCTCATCAATATCAAGATACATACGCATGATATCGCCGCATTTTGCATTTCCCACTGTACCTACACCGCTTGGATTTTCGATTTCACCGACATTTCTCGGATTTGAAAAATGATCCATAACTTTTTCGCTGTACATAATATCTACCTCTTTTCTTCCATTCTTTTAAACAGCAACATTATTTGCTTTGTTAATTGCACTTTCAACCTGCTTCTTTACAAAATCCTCGTACAAAGGAGACATTGAACGCAATCTGTCTATAATCTGTTTTAATTCGTCAACGACGAAATCTATTTCTTCTATGCTTGTCTCCTCAGAAATTGTCACGCGAAGGGATCCGTGAGCAATCTCGTGAGGAAGACCAATGGCAAGGAGCACATGGGACGGGTCAAGGGAACCTGATGTGCAAGCCGAACCACTGGATGCATAAATACCTTTTGCATCAAGCATAATAAGCATTGACTCTCCTTCAATAAATCTGAAGCAGAAGTTTGCATTATTCGGTAATCTTAAATCTCTGTGACCGTTTAATTTAACGTAAGGAATCTCTTCCTCCACACGTTTAATAAAATGATCTCTGACTTCAATTTCTTTTTTAATGGTTTTTTCCATATTTTTGGCTGCAATGCTTGCCGCCTTTGCAAAGCCCACAATTCCCGGAACATTATGAGTACCGGCTCTTCTTTTTCTTTCCTGGGCGCCGCCATGCATGAATGAGCGAATTTTAACACCCTTTCTGATATATAAGAAGCCAATACCTTTAGGTCCGTTAATCTTGTGTCCGCTTGCGGATAACATATCGATATCCATTGCATCAACATCGATTGGAATATGGCCGAAAGCCTGAACCGCATCCGTATGGAACAAAACTCCGTGTTTGTGAGCAATCTTGCCTATTCTTTTAATAGGCTCGATAGTACCGATTTCGTTGTTTGCCGTCATAATCGTAATGAGAATCGTATCATCTCTGATTTCGGCTTCAAGCTCTTCCGGATTAATAAGTCCATCCTCATCAACATCAAGATAAGTAACTTCAAAACCTTTAGCTTCAAGATATTCAAGTGAATGTAAAATCGCATGATGTTCAATCTTGCTTGTAATGATGTGTTTACCCTTATCGGCATAAGCTTCGGCTGTAGCTTTCAAAGCCCAGTTGTCGGACTCGCTGCCGCCGGATGTAAAATAAATTTCGTTTTCATTGGCACCGATAACATCCGCAATGGTTTTTCTGGATTCAATAACCGCTGCTTCGGCTTTGTTGGCAAAAGAATAAATAGCCGATGGGTTGGCATAATCCTCTTTAAAGAAAGGAAGCATTGCATCCAAAACCTCATCCTTAACCTTCGTAGTTGCTGCATTATCAAGATAAATCTGCTTTTTCATTATATATTCCTCTTTCCTATTCGATTACTATGTTTTAATTTCCTTAATCATACTATGTAGATAGGTTTTTGTAAAGTACTTTTTTTGAACAATATCAGTGATTGATAAATACGCCTATTGTAGCCGTTTAATATAATATCTGCTTTTATACTCTTGTCGTTCGATTAAGAACAAGTAACGAAAATCAATTTACACATCCATATTTTACGCAACCGGCTCACATTCGACATCCTGTCTCAGGTTCGCCTGGATTGGACGTCCTGTCCAATCCTTGCTCAAAATAGAGATTTTCTAACTTGTTCTAAAATCTCACTATTAGAGTATTAAAAGCAGATATTATATTATCCGGCATAATACGGCGTATTAAATTCAATCATCTGCTGACAAAAAAAGTCATGAAAAACAACAGCAAATTACAAATCAAAAATTTATACTTTCCCTCTTAAGCGCAAGGATAATCTGCGAGAAAATAATGTCAAGGCCTTGCCTTTCCAAGGTGCGTACGCAGCCTTGACATTATTTTCCCGCAGATTAAAATGCAGCTAAGAGGGAAAAGTAAAAATTACCTATCAGGCACACTTTCATATATTGAGCCGCCGTTAAATGCCGTGAAAAAAATATTTGTTTTAAAACCATAAAGTGAGATTTTAGAACATGTTGGAAAATCTCTTTAAAGAAGCAAGGATTGGACAGGACGTCCAATCCAGGCGAACTTGAGCCCGGATGGCGAATGTGAGCCGGTTGCGGACTTTGGCACGAGGTGGCACCCGTAGGGTGACGGAGTCCTGGTGCCAATTGCCACTAGCTAAATGTGATTTTCCTTACTTGTTCTTAATCGAACGACAGGTTTAAAAACAAATATTATTTTTGCGGCATAAAAAAGGCGGCGCCTCAATATATGAACCGCCGCCCGATAGGTAAAAATTATGAGAAAAGCGCTGTTGATAAGTATCTGTCGCCCGAATCAGGTAAGAGTGCAACGATTGTCTTGCCTGCGTTTTCAGGACGAGCTGCCAAAATGCTTGCTGCTTTTAAAGCTGCGCCGGATGAGATACCCACAAGGATACCTTCGCTGACAGCAAAGTTTCTGCCTTCTTCAAAAGCATCTTCGTTTTCGATGGTAATAACTTCATCGTAAATTTTGGTATTAAGTACATCAGGAACAAAACCTGCGCCGATACCCTGAATTTTGTGAGCACCTGCTTTGCCTTCGGAAAGAACAGGGCTTGTTGCCGGTTCAACAGCAACGATTTTAACGTTAGGATTCTTCTCTTTAAGGAATTCGCCAACGCCGGTTACTGTACCGCCTGTGCCGACACCCGCAACGAAAATGTCAACTTTGCCGTCTGTCTGTTCCCAGATTTCAGGACCTGTTGTAGCTTTATGAATAGCAGGGTTTGCAGGGTTAACGAACTGACCCGGAATAACCGCACCTTCGATTTCGTTAAGAAGCTCCTCTGCTTTTGCAATTGCACCTTTCATGCCTTTAGCGCCTTCTGTAAGAACGATTTCGGCACCGTAAGCTTTAAGAAGATTTCTTCTTTCAACACTCATTGTATCCGGAAGAGTGAAGATAGCTCTGTATCCTTTTGCTGCTGCCACAGCCGCAAGACCGATACCTGTGTTACCGCTTGTAGGCTCGATGATTGTAGCACCCGGTTTGATTGTGCCTTTCTTTTCTCCGTCTTCGATCATTGCAAGGGCAACTCTGTCTTTAACCGATCCGGCTGGATTTAAATACTCAAGTTTTGCAAGAATAGTGGCTTTATCGATTCCCACTTTTTTTGTGTAGTTGTTTAATTTAAGTAATGGTGTGTTTCCTACCAATTCCAATGAACTTTCTTTAATGTTACTCATAATATTATTCTCCAATCTTTTTTATTTTTTTATTGTTTAAGCTGTTTTTTTAATTTCTTCCACAGCCATCTTTAATCTCTTTAAAGCCTCTTCCAAAATGCTTCTTGGGCAGGCTGCGTTTATTCTTTGAAAACCAATGCCGGCTTCACCGAACATTCCTCCGCCGTCCAACCAAAGCTTCGCCTTATTCTTAATAAGATTTTCTAGTTCAGCTTTTTCAAGGCCAAGCTCCTTAAAGTCCAGCCAAATCAGATATGTTCCTTCGGTTTTTACCATCTTAACCCCCGGAATGCCTTTTACAAATTCTTTTGTAAAATCAATATTAGCTTTAACATATTTCATCATGGCATTGTACCATGTCTCGCCTTTTGAATATGCCGCTTCACAAGCCGCCAAACCAAGGATGTTTACATTGGCCGAAACCTTTGACATTTCTTCTTTGTATTTATTCCTAAGCTTTTGGTTGGGTATAAATACATTGGATGCACACAGTCCCGCAAGGTTAAAGGTTTTGCTGGGTGCGGTACAGATGATTGAAAAGTCTTCAAAATCCTTATTAACATTTGTAAATACCGTATGCTCGCCTTCAAAAATCAAATCATGATGAATTTCATCAGATACAATGATTACTTCGTGTTCTTTACAAATATTGCCCAGTCTTTCAAGCTCTTTTTTTTTCCATACACGTCCCACCGGATTGTGGGGGCTGCAAAGAATAAACAGTTTTACATTTTCATTTATTATTTTATTTTCAAAATCCTCAAAATCGATGCTGTATTTGCCATTTTCATATAAAAGGTTGTTAATAACCGTTTTTCTTTCATTGGCAACAATCTCGTTTTTAAAAGGGTAATAAACCGGTTCCTGAATCAGCACGGCGTCCCCGGGATTTGTATACGCCCGAATTGCGGCTGCTATAGCGAAAACCACTCCCGGAGCCTTAACAAGCCATTCGCTTTTGGCAATCCAGTTATGGTGTTTTCTCATCCATGCAAGCACAGCATTTACGTAGCTTTCCGAAGCAAATCCATATACGTACACGCCATGCTTGATACATCGTTCAAGAGCATCTTCTATGTAGGATGAACTTTTAAAATCCATGTCCGCAACCCACATAGCTAAAGCATCTTCCGGATATCCCATGTCTTCTTTGAGATCGTATTTGACGCTGTTTGTGTTATATCTGTCTATTATCTCGTCAAAGTCTAAATATCTTTCCGCCATGCTTTTTCCTTCCTGCGATTTAATGATAAAAAATTTTTTAATTTTTTGAATTTAAAATCGCTATTTCTCTGTTAAGAATTATAATACTTTTTTTATTGTATTCCCAACACTTTTTACAATCTTACTACTATATTCCTATCAAGTCAATAGGTTTTTGTAATTTCCTACTTATCGCATATGAAACTATTGAAATTTATTTTTAAGGTGTTATACTTAAACCGGATGGTTAGTTGTGCTTAATCGAATCACTCGCCTCATTCTTAAGCATAACTTAATAAAATAATTACTAAAAGGAGGCCATTTAAATGATTTCAACCAAAGGAAGATATGCTCTTAGACTTATGGTGGATCTCGCATCGCAAAACACAGATGAATATGTACCTTTAAAAGAGGTATCGGAGCGCCAGGGCGTATCCGAAAAATACATGGAAATAATTATCAAAGAGCTTGTAAAAGCAAAACTTATCAAAGGTCTTCGCGGAAAAGGCGGCGGCTATAAACTCTTGAGAAAGCCGGATGAGTACCCTATCGGCGAAATATTGGAAGCCTCGGGTGAACAGTTGGCAACGGTTGCATGCTTATTGCCGGGTGCCGAAACATGTGAAAGAGAAAACAGCTGCCAGACTATCGGCATGTGGAGAATTTTCGACAATATGACACATGAATTCTTCTACGGAATATCTTTATATGATTTAATGAACGGAAATGTTAAAAACGGCAGCAAAAAGAAAGCTACCGGAAAAGCTAAAAAATAAACAATTTTAAACTAACAATCAATATTATAATAAAAGAATTGAATACAGGTTTTTTTAACTAAAATTAATAAGGAATTTGGTGCAAATCCAAAGCGATCCCGTCACTGTGATGAATGAATTTAATCAATATGCCACTGAGAAATTGGGAAGGCGATTAAATGTTGAAGCTAAGCCAGGAGACTTGCCTGTATTTTATAAGATTCCGTCTACGGATGATAGAAGGAGTTTTTTGTATGAATAACATTCAAATAAAATGTTTTATTGAGACTGCAAAATGCCTTAATTTTTCCAAGGCTGCAGCCAATCTTTTTATATCTCAACCAACACTTAGTCGTAATATATCGATGCTTGAAAAAGAGCTTGGAATCAAGCTTTTTTTAAGGAACAGCTTTCAGGGTACATCTTTGACTCCTGCCGGAAATTGCATGCTTGAAGCATTCAAAGAATCTGACAAAATAATCGAAGATGCTCTTCGTCGCGCCCAAAACATCGCCCAAAGAGAAAGCCACAATCTTTCCTTTGGTCTTTTGGAAGGTCAAATGATGGATGAAAAGCTTGGCAGCATTTTGAGCGAATTTTCCAAAGATTATCCGAATATAAAATTGGAAATGGCCAAAGAAAGCTTTGGCGAATTGTCTCGCAAGCTGGAAAGCGATGATTACGACATAATCATTACACTCAATGCCGAAAGCAACAAATCAAACAAGGTTAAGGTTTTGCCTTTTTATAAGCTTCCAACCTATCTTGCGGTACC
>CACZQX010000337.1 GCA_902783445.1 uncultured Lachnospiraceae bacterium | reverse complement strand
CCCGGCATTTTCGTTCAGCGATATCGAACAGCGCATCCGAGGACACCGGATGGAACTAAGGAACCTGCTTGAGCAAAGAACAAATTGCAGTCAGAACGGTAACAAGAAGGACCAATAAAAGCGGCGTTCGATAAAAAAGAAAAGAAGCTACATGGAGGTAACAATTATGGCATTCATAGACCTGGCAAAACAAAGATACTCAGAACGTTACTTTACGGAGAAACCGGTAGAAAAAGAAAAACTTGATTTGATTTTAGAAGCCGGTAGAGTGGCTCCGACAGGATGTAATTATCAGCCGCAGCGTATTTATGTGATACAAAGCAAGGATGCCATGGAAAAAGCCGTATCCACAAAGGCCTCCTTATGCGGTTGTCCGGTGGTTATGCTGGTATGCTACGACAGAAATGAAGTATGGAAGAATCCCATCGACAGAAGTTACGACGAATATAACTGTGGGGAACAGGATGCAAGCATTGTAGCAGCCAGCATGATGTTTCAGGCAGAGGAACTCGGGGTACACAGCTTATGGATCCGTGGATTTGATTCAAAATATGTCTCGGACGTATTTAACCTTCCAGATAATGAAATTCCGGTTATGATGCTTGCTCTCGGCTATCCGTCTAAAGAAAGCCACCCGGCACATTTGCATTCAGAGCGAAAGAAGATAGAAGAAACCGTCCAATGGTTATAACCTAGAAAGCGAGGGAGGCAAAACTTGTAAACAGCCCGGAAGAATTAATCAACTGGGCGAAGAACAGTATATAAAAAAAACAGAAACAACGCCTGGAAATGTACATTTTTAGGAAATAACAACAGATTACCAAAATGCCTTATATGAAACGGAGCATTATAAATGGGTTGTGAACTTTTAGAAGAATTTCGAAATATGCTGAAAAAGGCCGATTTAATCTCCATCGGTTCAAAGCGGAGCAAGAACTATTTTGAAGTGGCCGGCTATCCGCATTATGAGAATGTTGCCTCTTCCATACTGGCTTTTTTCTTTGATACGGACGAAGAACACGGATTAAGGGATTTATGGCTCAGAAGCCTGATAGAGTGTTATAGAGATAAAGGTAGTGATTCAGCAGTTAAAATCGGCGATATCAGTTCGTATGAAACCATTGAAAACGGAGTGATCAGAGAAGATGTTACATCCGCAAACAAAAGAATTGATATCGTTATCCAGACGAAGAATGATTTCGTGGTGGCAATAGAAAATAAAATCTATGCAGGTGTTAACAATCCTTTTGGCGAATATAGTGAACGGCTTAATAAATCATATTCGCAATACACGCATAAAATAGAGATTGTCTTATCATTAAAATCGGTTGAAAAAGATAAATCTCTTAGCGGTGTAGATTGCAAAGGCAATAAATATCATTTTATCAATATCACGTACAGGGAATTATTAGCACATATTCAGAAGAATATAGGCGAATATCTGCTTGATGCTAACGAAAAGTGGATCATCTATATGAATGAATTCATCAAAAATATTGAATCACTTCAGGAGGACAAAATGATCATAAACCAGGAATGGCAATCGTTTTTGGAAGAGAACAATGAATTAATCAAGGAATACAATCGCAAGATAAAGGCTGACCAGGACGCAAAAGTTAGTTTTGTAAAGGATTTGTCGACTTCTCTTCAAAGGCGCTTTGACGATGCATCAACCGGAGTGGCGACAACAGCCTTTGTTTATGGAACTCAGAGTTTTTCATCATATTTAAGCCTCGTGGTTGATATTACCAAAGGGGATACAGTGATTGCTATAGAACCTTATTTTTATAAACCCGGCTATGATTTTGACAGTGAACATCATCTTGGCATTTTTTATACATCGATATGGGTCAGACAAAAAGGGAAACGGGAAGAATGCATACCGTGGCTTGAATCCGTTTTGAAAAAAGAAGGTTTTCAATTTAAAAAAATGAACGGCACTTCCTGGGGCGATTATTTTGAACTGAAAACATTTGATTTTAGCAATGTAATAACGAATCAGGAAGTTGAAGACTATTTATTTGATTTTTGGAGTAAGATTGTCGAATCAATTAAAGCCTAATGAAAGGGAT
>CACZQX010000336.1 GCA_902783445.1 uncultured Lachnospiraceae bacterium | reverse complement strand
ACCCTGTCGCGCCATTAGAATCTGTAGTGAGCAAATGCTTTGTTTGCTTCTGCCATCTTGTGCATATCTTCGCGTTTTTTAACTGATGCACCTGTGTTGTTTGAAGCATCTAAAATTTCATTTGCTAATCTTTCTTCCATTGTCTTCTCACTTCTAGCACGTGAGTAAGTTGTTAACCAACGAAGTGCTAATGCCTGTCTTCTGTCCGGTCTAACTTCGATAGGTACCTGATATGTAGCACCACCGATACGTCTTGCTTTAACCTCTAATGCAGGCATAACGTTATTCATAGCCTCTTCAAATACTTCCAATGCCGGTTTTCCGGCTTTTTCTTCAACTTTTGCGAATGCACCGTATACGATTTTCTGTGCAACACCCTTCTTACCATCTAACATAATCTGGTTGATGAGCTTTGTTACAACCTTGCTATCGTACATTGGATCCGCTAATACGTCTCTTTTAGGTGTATTTCCTTTACGTGGCACGGTTCTTCCCTCCTTAATCATAGTTTTTGAAGTGGATTTCTCCACTTCGGTGGATTAAATCCTCGGTACTCACTTTTTAGTGTACGCCCACGGGAGTTGAATCAACCTGCGTAACCTACAGGATAATATTTTACCCGGGTGACGGTGAAATCCGCCCTTGTACTAATTTGTGAATAAATTAATCGTGTTATTTAATTATTTAGACTCTTTTGGCTTCTTAGCGCCGTATTTTGAACGAGCCTGACGTCTGTTTGCGACACCTGCGGTATCAAGTGTACCTCTGATGATGTGGTATCTTGTACCAGGTAAGTCTTTTACTCTACCACCACGGATAAGAACAACGCTATGTTCCTGAAGGTTGTGACCTTCACCAGGGATGTAGCTTGTTACTTCGATACCGTTTGAAAGACGTACTCTGGCGATCTTTCTAAGGGCTGAGTTAGGCTTTTTAGGTGTTGCAGTCTTAACAGCTGTGCAAACGCCACGCTTCTGTGGTGAAGCTGTATCGTTTGATTTCTTTTTCAAGCTGTTGTAGCTTTTTAAAAGAGCAGGTGCTGTTGATTTCTTAACTGAAGACTGTCTACCTTTTCTTACTAACTGGTTAAATGTAGGCATGTTTTCACCTCCTGTAAAATATTATTCTATAGGTTACTTAATTTTACTGCGCTTCAGGAATCCGACCATGTCAAATGTCCGTTTTTGCGCAACAAAATACACGCATGTTTAGACATGCTCATTTATTATATTATTTAGTTATGTTAATGTCAAGAAATATTTTGTTAAATTTTTTCCCTAATTTAAAGGCTTTCATGGTTATTATTACCCACATGTCCTCTCATTGTTCTTGAAAAAACACAATTATTTTTATATAATAGCAAATACTATCAGATTATATCTTACAATTATCTCTTAGGAGTTCAATAAGCACAACCGATAGCATTTCCTATTTTTATAGAATGCTATTTTGTTAGGAGGCAATTATGATTCAGGGAAAATATTTAAGCGTCGAAGATGATTTAAGCGACGTTTTTACAATAAGAAAGAAAATTTTTATAGATGAGATGGGCAAAGACTCTTCTTATATAAATGAAGGTCTGGATGCATTCAGCATTCATGCAACCGTAACAAACGAAAAAGACATTGTTTGCGGAAGCGGCCGCCTAACTCTCATGCTTGATGATAACAATGATACAAGCTTTACAATGGACTTACTCGGAGTCCTTCCCGAAGAACGCCACAAAGGCTACGGTGAATTTTTGGTCCGCATTTTGGCCGACAAAGCCATGTTATCCGGCGCCGAGAGTATAAAAATTGAATGCAATCCTGCAACAGCACCGTTCTTTGAGAAATTATTCTTTAAAAAAGACTCTGTTGAAGGCGACATCTGCAAAATGCATGTAGATATGAAGGATTTCAAGCATCCATGTGAGATGTGTAAATAATTTATATAAAATTACATAAACCAACATAAAAGAAAGCCCTTATTCGGGCTTTCTTTAATATATGAGGCAAAAAATAAACAAAAATCTATTTGTCAGCTATTTTTAACACTTCCTCAACTTCCTTTATATCCGGCATTACGCACATTGCGCCTTTTCTCGTGGTTATAATGGAAGCTGCGGCGTTTGCAAATATCAGTATATTTTTTAAAACTACATTATTTATTCTTTCAAAAACAAACGATTTATCCCATTTATCATCAGACAAATCCATAAGTTTTCCCAAGGCGCAAGCGCAAAATGTATCCCCTGCTCCCGTGCAATCTATCGTTTTCTCGTTAGCAAATCCGGGAACAAATATACTTTCATCTTCAAAAAATGCAATACTACCCTTTTTTCCAAGAGTTGCAAAGACCAGTGGAATATTATATTTGTCTTTTATAATTCTCCCACCCTTTTCATAGTTGTCTTCGCCGGTTATCAGACTTATTTCGTTATCCGCAATTTTTAAAACATCACAAACTTTAAGTCCCCACTCTATTTTTTCTTTTGCATATTCTTCACTTTCCCAAAGATCTTTTCTGTAATTGGGATCGAAACTTATGATGCATCCGGATTCTTTGGCACATTCAACCGCTCTCTTTGTTGCCGATTCGCATAAATTGTTAGTCATAGACAAAGAGCCGAAATGAAATATCTTCGATTCTCTTATTAAATTCTCATTAAGCTCTTCTTCCGTCAAATATGCATCAGCACCGTTTTTTCTGTAAAATGCAAAATCTCTGTCTCCGTTTTCCAAGCTTTTTACAAATGCCAACGTAGTTTGGTAGTCTTTGCTAATAACCAGGCCACTTACATCTATTCCGACAGCCTTTGCCTTTTTTTCCAGCATCCTGCCAAACATATCGTCTCCTACTTTCCCAATAAAGCAGCTACTCTTCCCAAGTTTGGCAAGCATAGCTAAAACATTGCAAGGTGCACCGCCCGGGTTGGCCGCATAACTATCGATGTCACTTTCAATTGTATTATTTAAGGTAAAGTCCACCAGTAATTCGCCCAATGCTGTTACGTCTGTTTTTTTGTTATTCATATCTCTATATCCTTATTTAACACAAAATATGCATATGCTCTATCAGCAATCTATGCTTTAAAAGCAGGGTTTTCGTTCATTTTATCTTCTAAATCAACCTCGTAAAGATGCTCGAGTTTAAAGCCGTTAGCTTTAAATTTATCATAATCAAATGCTTCCATCTCATCAACGGAAAGCTTATGAAATTCGTAAAAATTATCCCACCATTCATAACCGCTGCCAAAATCGTTAGAAAGATAAGCTTCGGCAATCTCTATTCCCATCTGTGGTGCAACATAGTTTGCCCCCATTGCTAAAACGTTTACATTATTACCGGTAATGGCACGAAGTCCGGAAGCAACAGACTCTACTACTGCTGCATGCACATGCGGACATTTGCTTGCAGCTATATGAATTCCCATACCTGTACCGCAAAAAATAAGCGCTCTTTCGTAATCTCCTTCCGCGATTTTTGCGCCAACTCTCAATCCCACGCGATGAAACATATTTTCAGGCTTATTCTCCGTAGGTGCCATTGCGCCGATATCTTCAATTTCCCATCCCTTCTTTTTAAGATGTGCAACCACTGCGTTCTTAAGGGGACTACCTGTGTTATCGGCTCCCACCAAGAGTTTTTTATCTTTTATCATTTTCATATTTGGATTATCTACAATTTTCATTTCTCTTTCTCCATTCGTTTTTACTATATATTCCGATTTTTAAACATCACGTTTTTAGGCTTTTTATTTATTTTTCTCAAAAACTATTCAAACATATATTTTTGAAATTCCAACGCTTTCTTTGCGTCAATGTCCAAGTCGTTTTCACTTGCGTTATTGCTTATATCTCGCCAAACCTTGATATCTTTCCCTACCTGTCCGCCCATTTTAACAAATGGCTCCATAACAACAGCGCCGTCATAGTGAATATCCCTCAATGCTTCACCTATTTCACGCCATGGCATTCTGCCCTTACCCGGCACCATCCTGTTGCACTCTCCGGTATGAAAATGTCCCAAAAGCTTTCCGGCTGTTCGAATTGCTGCTGCAATACTTTCTTCTTCTATATTCATATGAAATGTATCCAACATAACCTTGACGTTGTCCATATCAACTTTTTTAACAAAATCCACACCTTCTTTAGCTGTGTTCAAAATATGGTTTTCAAAGCGATTTAACACTTCCATTCCTAAGACAATATCGTAGTTTTTTGCCAAATCAGCCAGCATTCTTACACCATCAACGCTGTTTTTTAAATCCTCCGACTTATCTGCTTTCGAAAAATCCATCGGCCAATATGAGTACAAAGCCCCACCGATTAGATGTGCATCCATTACAGCCATGGCTTCAAATGTTTTTTTATACCAATCAAGTGCACCTGTTCTTATCGTTTTATCCGAAGAACCTACATTATGCTCAAATGTCGGCCCATATCCGACCGTCAGCGTTATACCGTTTTCTTTGGCGCATTTATCAATATCTTTAATCTTTTTTTCGGAATAATCGGCAAGAGGTGCCGCACCTATTTCCAGGATATCAAAGCCCAATTTTGCAACTTTTTCTATATATTTCAAATAGTCAGCTGACCATTCCTGTTCCCAATATGCGTAATAAATACCGTATTTCATATCATTACCCTTTCCATTAACGCAAATATTGATTTAACCATGCATCGGCAAGCACCGGCCAAAAAGCCGCTTCCTTGTTTGCTTTTGGCTTTTCAAATTCCGCGTTTTCATAGAATTCCATAATTTTTCTTACCTCTTCTTTTACGGCGATTCTTCCTTCTTTTATACCTTTGCTTACGGCATAATTCTGGAATGTGGTATAAGGAATCCCGTATTCTCCGCTTGCATAAACCTCATCCGCGGTTGATAAACCATGTTTTCCTTCCGAAAAAACATGATGCGCAAACGCTACTCCTTTTTCTTTCAAAGCATTGGCAAACAAATAACTGTTTTCCACGGGCACCGTTTCATCCGTAGCGGTTTGCCATATAAAGCAAGGTGGCGTGTTATCCTTTACATGCTTTTCAACGGAATAATATTCCAATCTTTCTTTTTTCGCCTCAAAACCGAGCAAGGCATCAAACGAGCCCTGATGAATATATTTTCCCGCCGAAATTACCGGATAACATAGTATAGCCGCATCCGGACGATTTGAATACTCCATGTATTTTGGATTATTCTCATCAACATCATCAAAATGCGTACATACGCTTGCACACAAATGACCTCCCGCAGAAAAACCGCAAACAGCCAGCTTGTCCTTTATAATATTGAATTCTTTACTTTTTGACCTTACAAACCGAACAGCTCTCGATAAATCTTTCATCGGCTGATTGTCAAGAGGATAATCGTATGTAGGATTTACTGTATATGTTAAGACAAAACAGTTATATCCAAATCCAAAAAATTTTTTTGCAACAATTTCTCCCTCGCTGGGTGAAACAAAACTGTAAGCCCCACCCGGAACCACAATAATACACGGTCTGTCTTTTCCGTCTTCATGTAAATACGGAGTAATATTGGTAATAAATCCACATGCAAGAGGATATGAATATTCTCCTTCTTCCCAAATATTTATCTGCTTATAATTCACCGTCTGTCCCTCCGTTTAATACATTTATCATTTTTTCAAAAGTTGCAAATGCGCTTTTGGGAATCATATTTTCCGGCAATGTTTTCTTAATTTCAATAATTGACATATTACCGGCAAATCCCCTGACAAATCCGCTTGATGCCAAATCCGGCGCTTCCTCCATGAATATTTTTTCTGCCACCGGATATGCTCTCAAATCGTTTAAAAGACAATCCTCGTTAAATTTTTTTCTTTCATATGACAGATCAGTCTCATACTCATAGAAATATTCGCCCGAACCCAAGCGTTCACTTTCCTTGTTTGGAAGAGAAAGCAAAGCAGTTGTTCCAACCGGAATCTTAACATATGCTTTAATCAAACCGTTATTACAAGAAAAATCACAAACAATCCTTCCATACACGCATTCATGCTCAAGTTTGAATTCGTGTAATCCTTCAACAGGTCTTGGCTTTAAAGAGAAATGTCTGTATCCTACCTCCAAAACTTTCAGACCGCAGACTTCCGAAAAAATCCAGTCTCCAACGCTTGCAAATCCGTACTGATTCAACGAATTCATTTCAAAGGCATTGAAAGCGCCATCCTCTTTAACTCCATCCCAAAGTTCCCATATTGTTGTAGCTCCATGTTTTATTTCATAAAGCCAAGACGGACAATCTTCCTTAAAAAGAAGATCTCCCGCTAATTTATGCAAACCATTGTTGGATAAAGCTTTCATAATATACTGAGTGCCTACAAATCCTGTGTTTAGATGTTTTTTGTTTTTAATAAGATTTAACTCAAGGGCATCTCTAAGCTTTGTGATGTGCTTGCTGTCAATTAATCCATAATACAATGCAAGCGAAAGTGCTGTCTGAGTTTCCCCAACCAATCTTCCTCCTGACGTAATATACTCGGATTTTATTTTTCGTTTTACATCATCGTAAAGGTTTTCATACTTTGCCAGATCGGCTTTTTTACCAAGAATTTCCGCCGTTCTTTTTACAATATCTATGGAATACAAATAATACACATTAGCCAAAAACCATTTGTCCGTTCCTCCGCCTTTTTCATCATTTGAGGGATCGAAGGTTCCTTCATGTGGTTTTTTGCAAGCGCCTTTTGGATAATCAAGCGCAAGCCAATCACCGAATTGAGAAGAGTTTTCGGCAGTTAACAAACCGGCTTCTCCCGCGCAGTGTTTGGTATATTCAACACTTTTTAACATGCTGTCATATTGCTCTTTAAGAACACGTTTATCCGCATAGTTTTGCCATATTAACCATGGAACAATTGTTGCGGCTTCATGCCACACTTGCACACAAGTGTAGGTTTTTATTATATCCGGCACCGTTAAATAAACCGCCCCGTTTTCGCCTTGTTCCACGCGCAAATCTCTGAGCCATTTTCTGAAAAAAAGCGCAACATTTCTCAAATCACAAGCCGTTGGCAAGAAAATTTCGCAATCTCCCGTATATCCAAGCCTTTCGTCCCTTTGAGGGCAATCCATGGGGATATCAAAATAGTTGCTCCTCATGGTCCAATCAATATTGGACCAAAGCTTGTTTATTGCCTCATTATTGGATTTAAACACTGTTGAGCTTTTAATATCCGAATGCATAACACATGCGGTAAAGTCCTTGATTTCTATATCATCTATCCCTTCAACGCTTACATATCTAAAGCCGTGGAAAGTAAATTCCGGAAGAAAAATATCATTGTCTCCGCTTGTTACAAACACATCGGTTGCCTTTGCAGTTCGAAGGTTTGTTGTAAAAAGATTTCCTTTTTCATCAAGAGCCTCAGCATGCCTTAAAGTGATTGTAGTTCCCCTCGGCCTTTTTATTTTAAGCCCCACAACTCCTGCCATGTTCTGACCAAAGTCTATGATTTTTTCGCCCTTCGGGCTTACAGTCAGCGCTTTTGCGGGAATCCTTTCGGTAATCTTTACCGGCTCATTTTCCTGACTTACCAATATATCTTTAGGGTGTTTTAAAATGATTGCTTTTTCAACTTCTTTAGGACTGTAAGTCAAGTCTATTATTTCACCGTTATATATTTCATTGTATCTATGCACACTTGGCTTGCAAAACCAGCTTTCATCGGTCGTTATTGTACACTTTGAGCCGTCTTCATACCAAATATCAAACAACGCAATTGTTGCAGTAGTGTCACCATAGTGATTGCCTTGCCCGTAAAAACCCAGTATACCCTTATACCAGCCGTTTCCCACAGTGATTTTTATTTCGTTGTCACTTCTTAAATACTCGGTGATATCATAAGTCTGATACTGAATTCTTTTTTGATAAGCAGTCCACCCCGGAGCAAAATATGTATCCGATACGCGACTTCCGTTGATTGTCAAAGAATAAATCCCAAGTGCGGACAGATAAGCTCTGGCTTTTTCAATTCTTTTTTCGCTTTTAAAGTTCTTTACAAAGTCTATACAGCCATCTTCATCCTTAAAAGGATGTGTTATCCATTCAGCTGCAAATCCCTCGTAAGCCATAAGACCGGTTTCGAAAAATGCCTTTGAAGATGCCGTGTCTCCTGTATTATCCGTAATTTTCAATGTTATTTCATATTTGGTTTGAGGAAGCAAATCCTCTCCCCTATATTCTATATACAATGAGTTTTCATCGTTAATCAATCCGGAATTCCAAACCGTCTCATCTTCTCGAAAAACCTTAATCTGATAACTTTTCTGTTTAACATTTTTCTTATCGGAATCTATTTTCCATGAAAACGCCGGTATCTTTTCGTCAATTCCCAAAGGATTATTTCGATATTCAATTTCCAAATCAAATATTTTCAACATAATTCCTCCGCAAGAGAACGTTATTTTGTAGTTTTCGTAGAGTCCCTTTCCACCAGTTTTACAGGTGAAAGATTGTAAATACTATCCACTTTATCATTGTTCATTACCGCAAACAATAATTCTACGGTTTTCTTTACCATTCGATCTATTGACTGTTGGATGCTCGAAATCGAAGGATAATACAATTGTGCAAGAATCGAATCGTCAAATCCCGTTACTTTAACGCTTTCCGGAACACTCAATTGTTTTTCCTGCAGACCTTTGATTGCGCCTACCGCCAAAATATCGTTGGTACACATCAGTCCGTCTACTTTATTACCCTTATCAATGTAATCTTTAACAAATGTTGCGGCCTTATCCGTGGAAATTTTCCCAACCGCTATATAATGTTCCTCAAGACCGGCTTCTTTTAAAGCTTTTTTATATCCCTTGATACGTACTTTTTGGCTGTAATCTTTTTCAAAAGAGTACATAACTGCAATATTTTTGCAACCGGCTTCAATTAGTTTTTTTGTCGCCAAATATCCGCCATCCAAGTTATCCGTTTCAATAAGGCAATGGTTTTTCATCTGATAACCTTTTGGTCTTTGATCCAAATAAACTACGGGAATCTCGTTCAAATCATATACCTTCAAACCCGAAATAATAATAATTCCGCTGACTCTTTGAGATATAAGTGTGTCTATATGTCTTTTCTCAAGCTCCTCATTTTCATTCGTATTGCATATAACCGTTGAATAGGAATGCGCAAACAGCATGTTCTCCAATTCAAGCACCAGCCTTGCAAAATGTGGATTTGTAATGTCCGATACCACTACCCCTATAACTTTGGTGTGGTTTTCTTTTAGGCTCTTCGCCAGCGTATTGGGATGGTAGTTTAGTTCTTCTATTACTTTCCTAACCTTTTCTTCCGTTTCATCGGAAAATCTTCCGTTTTTATTGATAACCCTCGAAACGGTTGCTACGGATACACCCGCCTTTTCAGCTATTGTTTTCATGTTAATCGAATTTGACATGCCAAATACTCTTTCCTTTCGCTTTTATAGCTATTATGACCGTATTTTATCATAGATATAAGTAACAAGTAAACTTATGCATTAAGCTTTTTCAAGAGTTTTTTTTGCTTAACATATGCAGATATTTTTTGAGATTGACTTGAAAAAACATAAAAGCCCAAAACGAATATTCCAAATACGATCTGCTGCCAACCTCCGGCCCCCAGATTCATACATGCCAAACCGTAGTTCATTATTTCCATGCCTATTGCTGCCATTATTATTCCCACAACATCACAACTTGCCATTCCTATGAACATTCCCATAAATACGGGAACTATATATGAGAACAAAACACCGGATGTCGAAAGACCCGACTGTGCCTCTATATCTCCTCTGGATACATAAATAATCGCAGCCATACCTATAATAATGCCGGTAAATATATAAGAAATAATTACATCCTTGCTTTCTTTGATTCCCACATTTACACCGCAAGATTGGTTGTTTGCAAGTATTTTGCTTCTTTTTCCCGATAAGGAGAAATAGTTATAAAATACAAAAACAATAATCGCCACTGCTGCCGGAATCAATACACCCGGAAGCTGTCCGAATACAGACAGCTTCGGGTTTGAAAAAAAGCCACGAACTCCATTTCCACCAAATGTTATATAAGTTAAAGACTCATAAAGAAAGGTCATTCCGATGGTACAAATAATAATCGGTATTTTGCTAACTACATATACAAGTCCGGTTACCGCACACAATAATATACCCATAATCAAACAAATGATAAGGGCTACAACCGGACTTCCTGCTTTTTGTCCGATTACTCCCCCGGCAATTGCCGCTAAAATCATAGATGCTCCGCCCGAGAAATCAAATCTTCCGTTTTTGAACTGAAGCCATATGGCAAGTGCAACACAAATACTTAAGCATGTGTTTTTGATTACGCTTGTCATAAGCCCAACTCCCAAAAATATGTTTTTACCGTTAATTATGCATTGCGGACTGGCCGATGTAATTATTGACATTGCGACAAACATCAGCACAGGAAAAAGCAATGTCAGTACAATTTTCTTTACTACTTTCATACAACACCTGTTGCTTTCAATTATTGCTTTACTAATCTATAGTTATTTGGTCAAGTGAAAATCCTTGCGCAAGCTTAACAAGATCTGCATATGTTGCATTCGGATTTGTTACAGCCGTATAATCTGCAATCATATCCGGTTTAACAAGTGCATCTTCAACATCATATGTTACACTTATTGAATTTGCCAATTTTTCCATTGATTCATCATCATTTGCGATAAAAATTGATGAATTTATAATTTCCGCACTCTCCGGCTGATCTGCAAAACTTACTCCGTTTAATTTATTAATCATAAGTACCAATGGATAAACAATATCTTCAAACGGAGTTGTTGTCATTTGCTGAATAGTCTGTGTACCTTTGGATCCGAAGTTTTCCATTAATGTGTCCGTAAATGCTGCGGTAATTAGCTTGACCGACTTGTCAACACCTGCCGAGACCATTGTAGGATATACAAAATTCGTTCCGTCCGCAAAGCTTACTATTGCATCAACATCTGCATGCTTTGCAAAATAAGTTTCATCAACCGGTGAGAACATAAGCACATCTACGTTTTCATCCAGTGGATCGTAAACTATTTTCGTTTCCGCTGTTTCATTGTATTCATCCACAAGTTTGCAAAATTTTTCTACATTTGCCTTCTGAGCAGGATGTGAAAACTCCGGGAATATTGTGAACGATACATGAGTAAGCATTTCATCCGGATGTGCCTCGTTATATTTTAATAAACTTTCAAAGTATACTTTTCCCAATTCATCGCTATCAGATTTGTATCCGTCCGCTATTCCTCCGATAAAATAGTCGTTTCCGAATACATGATCGTGATCCATCATATTCGAAGTATTAAGATCGCAAAGATAACTTGCATAGTAAACTCCCGCAGCCTCGCATTCATCGATGATTGTTGATGTTCCTACATCCGTCATGCCTATAATTCCCTGTACACCGGATGAGATTAACTGTGTTGTTGTTTCAATATTTGCTGCTTCATCCATCATGTCGTAGAGCCCAAAAGTAACTTCACAGTTCATTGCCTCTCCCAGCTGTTTGATGTATGCCTGCATACCTTTGGAATATTCTGTGGAATCTTCATACAAACATACTGCAATTTTTGTTTTTGCAAACTCACCGCTTGCGGCTTGCTTTCCTTCTCCTCCGGCAGTCGAACAAGCTGTAAGGCTTAATCCCATAAACGCAGCCATAGACAATGCCGATAATTTTTTCAATTTCTTTTTCATTTT
>CACZQX010000335.1 GCA_902783445.1 uncultured Lachnospiraceae bacterium | reverse complement strand
TCAAGTACGTTTGCGGTAACACCTACAGCCGCACCGCAAAGAAGTCTGCCCTGGTCATCTTTTGCCGATAATGGGTACTTAATCTGTTTTTCAATATCTTTTATTGTAATAAGGCCTTTTAAGTTAAAGTTATCATCAACAATAGGAAGTTTTTCTTTTCTTGCTTTGGCAAGGATAGCTTTTGCCTCGTCAAGAGTAATGCCTTCTTTTGCTGTTATAAGGCCTTCACTGGTCATACATTCTTTGATTTTTTTAGAATAGTCTTCTTCGAATTTAAGATCACGGTTTGTAATAATACCTACAAGCTTTCTGCCTTCCGTAATAGGCACACCGGAAATACGAAATTTTGCCATAAGATTATTGGCATCTTCAAGTGTATGGTCCGGAGACAAGAAAAATGGGTCTGTAATAACGCCGTTTTCGGAACGTTTTACTTTATCTACCTCTTCCGCCTGCTCTTCGATGGTCATATTTTTATGGATAATACCGATACCGCCCTGTCTTGCCATAGCGATAGCCATTCTGTGTTCCGTTACCGTATCCATTCCGGCACTCATCATCGGAATATTGAGTTTAATTTTTTTTGTGAGCTGTGTTGAAACGTCAACCATATTTGGAGTAACTTCCGAATATGCAGGAACTAAGAGCACATCATCGAATGTGATTCCTTCTTTAACAATTGTACCCATTTTAAACCTCGCTTTCTTTGATTCGATTTGATTTAATATAGTTGAATTTAAGAATTATAATTTATCGTTTTGTAACGACAGGGGCTTTATTTTGTCAGATAAACAGATGTTTTGCCACTGTCCCGAATTATATTGTTTAGATACTAACAAATTAAAATTGGCATGTCAACGACAATTGCCCACTTTTTAAAAGTTGTATTTACCTATAAAAAGAATGTCCGCGCATAGCGGACATTCTCTTTTATAAGTTTGAAATTCAAAGATGATTTTACTTAAAATGCTTTAACATCATCAACATGAGTTTTGTCTTCAGACTCAATTGATACAGCTGCAAGATAACCTGTTCTTGTAGCCTGGTCAACCTTGCCCGGTTTGATAGCATCACCTACAACGAATACAGGTGTAGCGCCTGCTGCCTCTTTCAAAGCATCGTAGTTTGCGCTCTTCATACCAAGTGCGAAGATAACCGTATCTGCTTCGAGCTTCTGAACACCGTCAGCATTTTCGATTGTTACGCCGTCTTTTTCAATCTTAAGGCATTTTGTCTTAGGAAGAGCTTTCATGTTGTTCTTTTCCATTTCCCACATAAGAGCTTCTCTGTACATACCGAAAGATTCGTTGGCAACGCGGTCAAGCATTTCAACTACTGTTACTTCATGACCTGTTTTCTGAAGATGAAGACCTGCTTCGCAACCTACCAAGCCGCCACCGATCATAACAACTTTCTTGCCTACAGGAGCGCCTGCATACATATCCATTGCTTGGATTGCATTTTCGATACCATCAATCGGAGGACAAGCAGGAACGGAACCTGTTGCCATAACGATAGCATCTGCTCCGAAGTTTTTGATATAATCAGGAGTTACTTCTGTGTTTAATTCAAGCTTGATGTCACGAAGTTTAACTTCGTTAATAAGCATGTTTTTGAAGTTTCTGAGGTCAGGCTTATCAACATCAACATCGGTAAACCAAAGCAAACCGCCGAGTTTGTCGCTCTTATCCGCAAGTGTTACATCATGACCTCTGTCAGCTGCGGAAATTGCTGCCTGCATACCTGCCGCACCACCGCCGATAACAAGCACTTTAGCTTTTTTGTCAGGAGCTGCAAGTGAGTTAGGGTCGAAAGGTAAATGTGCAAGCGGGTTGATTGTACAGTGACCAACATAAACAGCAAGCTGTTCCGAGTTGAAAGGAAGATCATCGTAGCCTTCTTCCGGTGAACCCGGGAAGCAGTAGTAGCAACGAAGACATCTTCTGATACGCTCAGGATGACCTTCTTTACATTTGTTTGCAAATTGTGGATCTGCAAGCATCTGACGACCGAAAATACCGAAATCGATTTTGCCGTCAGCGATAGCTTTATCAACCTGTTCC
>CACZQX010000334.1 GCA_902783445.1 uncultured Lachnospiraceae bacterium | reverse complement strand
GGCGCAACCTATATAGAAAAGCGTCTTGTTGATGTGGTTATGCGCAGGGGCTTTAATGATTTGACTATACCGAAATGGAAGGCGTTTTTTGATTTGAAGGATTATTTTGACAAGAAAATGGGAACAAATCTTTATCTGGTAATTAGTATTTGAGTTTAAAATAAAGAAAGCCAAAAGATAACAAAAAGAGATTAGCGGCATTATTCAAAATAATACCGCTAATCATATGTGTGTTCAGTTTTTTCTTTGATTCATAGTGACAGGATCTTCCCGTCTCATAAGATAGAGGTTTAGTTTAATTAGCAACAAGTAATAACCGATTTGGCTCAACGATGCTAACCTTGTTATTTGACCTTGTTCTATTTGACCTTTTATTAATTCAGATGTATAGGTCATTGGCATCGAAAAATCAATGCAATACTCCTCCAGCTGTTGGTCAGGAATATACATTGTTTCATATGTTTGGTTATTCTTTACAGAAGCAACTTTACTTTCAAAAGTCGTTAAAGAAACCACTGGAACCAGTGTAATATAATCTTTGTTTTCAATATGACAAGATGTGTTAACCACCATTGCTTTAGCTTTAAACCTTAAAAGGGAGCCGTTTGTATCATAATAAACAAAAGGGATATCGGAAAGAACATCTCCTTGTGATAGTTCCGGAAGTGGTCTGGCAAACAGATAATTTACAGTTTCTCCTGTTCTATTAAATTGTTCAATTGCCTCTTTTGCTTTTTCTTTTTCTCCATATGGAATACTAGGAAAAGAAGCATCCACAAAATCAATTAATTCTTTCAACATAGTTAATCAAAAAAGCTTGCTCCTGCAACAACAGTTGACATACTTCTATACATTTCAAGTTTTCTGGCGTTTTCTTCTGGAGTTAAATGTCTCATTTCTCCAAAAACTTCAATAGAAATTCTTTCATTTAAAGCAGTAGAATCTTTTTGTTCTTCTGTATATGAGAATAATGAACTATTTAATGAATCCATAGATAATTCTGAGGAATTTGCATTTCCAATATACGGTTCATAAATAGCTGCTTTATCAGTTTCAAACAAAAAAGAATCTAAATGATTTCCTCCAGAAGTTGTCAAAGTAGCAAGCGATATTGCAGCAAGTGCTAATGTTGATGTAATTGAACTAATCTTCAATTTTAACATCCCCTTTTACAATATCATCTAAATTTTCGACCATCTGCCTTGTGTAAGAAACAATCTCATCTACGTCATCTTTATCGGTAGTGCTTTTGGTTTTATTAAAGTTAAAACTATAACGATTATTGATATCAATAGAAACAACGAGCTTGTTTTGAACATTATCATCTGATACAACAGGTACAAATTCAGTACTGCTTATCATAGGTTTACCATTAAATAATCTTACATTCTGGATTTCTAAATTAATGTAGTACTTATCCTTTAGCACATAAGTCAGTTTGCACTCTGTATCATAAACACTTTGCGTTGAAGCAAAATTAAGCAGTTTGTCAAAGATATATTTAGATGCATCATCATATTCATCTTTGATAATTTGAGCAACCAATCCAATAAAATTGATTTTTACGCTTTGTAATGCTTCAATAAATAAAAAAACATCCTTAACCTTTTCAAGCAAATGGTTCTCGCATTTATCCCAAGAGGAATTAAACGCTTCATCATAACTCGTACCAATAGATATACTGCTTTTTGTTAAAACAAGTTGTGTATGGTTTGATAATGATTGCATAACAATAAGCGGAACATTTGTGGGAGCACCATCAGGAATAGGTAAAATAGTTGGAGGATTATATCTGCTTTTTAAATCCTTGTCATAGATTTCCAGGAAAGTTTTTTTAATTTCAGTGTTAGATGCAGCGGTTTTCATTGAAATATTCATATTTGTATTGAGTATTATCATTTAACTTATCATCTTCCTTTCTGAAATACTATGTACCATTGATAGATTATAAAGGTACACACTTTAATTATAGATCATTTTGATAAAACTGTCAATTAATCTATAAAAGAATCATAACCAAATTTATTATGATTATTTGTTAAATATGACTGAGTATAAAGTGATGTGCAGCATTCAGCAGTTCTCCGTATACAACACACAAGCAACAAAACAAGGCAAAAGCCCTGTAAACAAGCCGATCCTTGCGCTTGAAAAGTTCTCCAAGAGATAATCATACGTTATCGATTTTATCAAGGCTTTCCGATATGGGAAGCCTTGTTTTATATGAAGCTAAT
>CACZQX010000333.1 GCA_902783445.1 uncultured Lachnospiraceae bacterium | reverse complement strand
CCATCACAAAGTGCTTTTTCAGGATTGTTGTGAACTTCGATAATAAGTCCGTCTGTGTTACAAGCTACAGCAGCTTTAGCGAGTTCTGGAACCATCCAGCGCTGTCCACATGCATGGCTTGGGTCAATGATGATTGGGAGGTGGCTTACTTTGTGAAGGTATGGAACGATGCTTACATCAAGACAGTTACGTGTGTAGTTATCAAAAGTGCGGACACCACGTTCACAAAGAATTACGTTTTCGTTTCCGCTTGCCATAATGTATTCAGCAGACATAAGAAGTTCTTTTACAGTTGCTGCCATACCGCGTTTAAGAAGAATTGGTTTTCCAGTTTTTCCCATCTCTTTGAGAAGGTCAAAGTTCTGCATATTGCGTGCACCAATCTGTATTACATCAACATCATCAAAATACTTCAACTGACGGATATCCATAAGTTCAGTTACGATTGGAAGTCCGGTTTCTTTTTTAGCTGCTACGAGGAACTGAAGTCCTTTTTCACCAAGTCCCTGGAAGCTGTAAGGAGAGGTACGAGGTTTGAATGCACCACCACGGAGAAGTTTTGCACCAGCAGCTTTTACATCACGTGCAATAGAAACAACCTGTTCTTCTGTTTCAACAGAACAAGGACCTGCAATTACTGGAATCTCGCCGTTACCAAAGCTTGTGTTTCCAACTTTAATAACTGAGTTCTCCGGATGGAAAGTGCGGCTAGCCATTTTATAAGGAGCAGAAACGCGCTGAACTGTATCAACGAACGGATTTGCGCTGACCATTTCAGTATCAAGTGAACTGGTGTCGCCCAAAAGTCCAAGAATTGTAAGATTTTCACCTTTGGAAACGTGAACTCCAAAGCCCTTCTGCTTCCACGAGTCAATGAACTCATTCATCTGATCATCAGTGGTTCCGTGTTTTAATGTAATAATCATAAAAGTCCTCTCTTGATAATTTAATGGTAGACCGCTAAAAAAGCCCCTTTCCACATAAAAAAAGGAACTCTTTTCAGAGTTCCTTGTAAATTACCGTTTAGTAACACATAGCAATTATTTTGCCAGAACTCTGCAAGCGTTGTGAGAATACCAGTAATAATAATATGCGTAAGTGATGTTTTTCATTTGTTGTTACTGTACTGTTACGTAGAAACTTTGTCAAGTATAAGAAAAAAGAATAATTTGAAAAATAGATTTGTATTTTCTATGTATTCTTCTGTATAATAAATTTATTAAAACTATAAGGATGATATTTAAAAATGACAAAAGGACAAATAAACCGTATAGGTCAAAATCTTTTAAAAGCTATTCAAGAACAAAAGTCTCCTTCTGAAGAAGACTTGTTAGGATTACAGCAGTATAGAAAAGAGTTTAAGGAACCTCTTAAAAATGCAAGTAATGAATTGTTACGAATAATGCAAAATATAGATAATGAAGGCATTGTTACTTATCGTGTAAAAAGAATTGAATCTATTCTAAGTAAAATCGAACGTCAGCCTGATATGGATTTAGCGAGAGTTAATGATATTGCAGGTTGCAGATGTATTTTGCAGAATGAAAAAAAAGTATTTCAATTTCTTAATGAATTAAGAAATTCTCAAGTGTTACAAATAGTACAAAAGACAGATACTAATGGCAATCAGAAAGAGTATCTATTTGATTATATTAATTCACCTAAGGAAAATGGATATAAATCAATTCATGTAATTTGTAAAAGCCAGGATAAGGTTATAGAAATTCAAATTCGTGATAATACACAGCATGCATGGGCAACTTTAGTCGAAATAACAGATTCTATATACAAGACAAAGATAAAAGAAAAAAATGATGATAAAAAAACCGGATTATATGAGTTTTTAAGACTTTATTCAAAAAGTAAAAATCTTACACTAGAAGAACGGCAGACTATAAATAAGATCCTGGTAAAGACAAAATATTTGAAAAGACTTGCTAAAACATTTAGTAAGAACTTAGTTTCAATTAGAAAAGATTGGAGCAATATTGAAGAGAAGCAGGGAAATTTTTATTTATTTGTATTGCCTAAGAATAATAGACCAAAATTTATGGTATTTGATGATTTTACAGAAGCTGAAGATGCATATTTTGATTCATTTACAAAGGAAATTAATCAGAATGGTTCAAATATAGTAATGGCATATGTTCAAAAAAAGGATTTTGCAACTGTAAGTAAAGCTTATGCAAATTATTTTTTAGTTAAACATACGCTTTTTGATAACCTACTAAATATATTATCTAATAATACCGGATGTAAAAAAATAAATAGTATCTCAAGCAAAATCGCCATCACATGTATGTTCT
>CACZQX010000332.1 GCA_902783445.1 uncultured Lachnospiraceae bacterium | reverse complement strand
CTTGAAGCTTCCGATATTTCCTGTATTTGAAACGTGAGTACCACCGCAAAGTTCTATTGAAAAGTCACCCATGGATACAACTCTTACCGTATCTCCGTACTTTTCGCCAAAGAGCGCCATTGCACCGGTCTTCTTCGCATCTTCGAATGACATTTCTTTTGTAACGACTTCGATAAACTCGGCTATTTTTTCATTAACGATTGCTTCGACTTTTTTAAGTTCGTCTTTTGTTAAAGCCTGGAAATGAGTAAAGTCGAATCTGAGTCTTTCGTCGTTTACGAAAGAACCTGCCTGTTCTACGTGGTCACCGAGAACAATTCTTAAGGCTTTTTGTAAAAGATGAGTAGCAGAGTGATTCTTTCTTGTATCGTTTCTGAGTGTTTCATCTACAATAAGTTCCGCTTCATCGCCTGTCATGAACATACCTGATTTTACAACACCCACATGTGCAATCTTACCACCGGCAACTTTGATTGTATCTTTTACTTCAAATTCACCTTTGTCTGTTTTAACGATACCTTTGTCGGCTTCCTGACCACCCATTGTTGCATAGAAAGGAGTCTCCGAAACGATAATCGATCCCATCATACCGTCGGAAAGCGCTTCCACTACTTCGTTTTCCGTAGTCAATGCAATGATTTTTGATCTATGTGTTAATCTGTCATAACCTACAAATGTTGAATTTAAGTTTATATCCAATTCTTCGTAAACGGTTGCATCGGCACCCATATAGTTGGTTACTTTACGGGCTTTACGGGCTGTTTCACGTTGTACATTCATGGCTTTTTCAAAGCCTTTTTCGTCAACGCTCATGCCTGCTTCTTCTAAAATTTCCATTGTTAAATCAAGAGGAAATCCGTATGTATCGTAAAGTGTAAATGCCTTATCTCCCGGAAGTTCAGTTTTTCCTGCAGCTTTTACTTCTTCCTGCATATCGGCAAGGATCTTAAGACCTTGGTCGATTGTTTTATAGAATTTATCTTCTTCTTCGTTAAGAACCTTGAAGATCATTTCTTTCTTCTGTTCAAGTTCTGTATAAGCTTCGCTTGAGTTCTCGATAACGGTCTTTGCAAGCTCGGCCATAAATTTGCCGTTAATTCCCAGTAAGCGGCCATGTCTTGCTGCACGTCTGATAAGACGACGAAGAACATATCCTCTTCCCTCGTTCGATGGCATGATTCCGTCGGAAATCATAAATGTTGATGAACGAATATGGTCTGTAATAAGACGAATGGAAACATCGTCCTTTTCGTTATCAAGATATTTTTTACCCGCAATATCGCAAATTCTGTTACGGATTGCAACCATTGTATCGATATCGTAAACACTGCCCACATCCTGCACAACAACCGCAAGTCTTTCAAGGCCCATACCCGTATCGATATTCTTTTGAGCAAGTTCTTCATAGTGACCGTGTCCGTCACCGTCAAACTGTGTAAATACGTTGTTCCAGATTTCCATAAAGCGGTCGCATTCGCAACCCACCTTACAATCAGGACTTCCGCAGCCGTATTTTTCACCGCGGTCGTAGTAAATCTCGGAACATGGACCGCAAGGGCCTGCGCCGTGTTCCCAGAAGTTATCGCATTCACCGTTTTCATCGCGGTAAAAACGTGTTATTTTTTCGACAGGTACACCGATTTCTTTTGTCCAAATATCAAAAGCTTCATCATCTTCACAATAGATTGAAGGATAAAGTCTTTCCGGATCCATTCCCACAACTTTTGTTAAAAATTCCCAGCTCCAATTAAGAGCTTCTCTTTTGAAATAATCACCAAAAGAAAAGTTACCCAACATTTCAAAGAAAGTAAGATGACGTGCTGTTTTGCCGACATTTTCGATATCTCCCGTTCTGATACATTTTTGGCATGTAGTAACTCTTTTTCTTGGCGGAACTTCCTGACCCGTAAAATATGGCTTGAGAGGCGCCATACCCGAATTTATGATAAGTAAGCTTTTATCTTTGTGTGGTACCAATGAAAAGCTGTTCATTTTAAGATGATCTTTGCTCTCGAAAAATTCAAGAAACATTTTTCTGAGTTCGTTAACTCCGTACTTTTCCACTTGTTTTTCCTCCGTTTCCAACCACGATAATCAATCACGTGGCCTGCGACATCGCATTGAAACTATCCTACCACAAAGGAATGATGTTTTCAAGACCAGCGACCGCATTCCTCAAACTGTTTTGCCAGTTCTTCCGCTTCCTTTACAATGCTATTTTCATAGCCCATTACTTCCAGAAGTTTTATTGCATTTCTTGATGTTGCGGGACCTTTTTTCAAATTGTAATTAAACTTAACATCCCCTTCCGTCACTTCTTCTTCAAAATGATAATTGTCGTAGACGCCGGATAAAATCTGCGTAAGTTCAATATCATGGGTTGCCGCAAAACAAATACAATTATCTTTATTCATGTATTTAAGAATCTTGGATGAAGCCGCAATTCTTTCAATCGTATTGGTTCCTCGAAGCACTTCATCCACGAAGCAGATAACATTCAAGTTCCTTGACAATGCATCCAAAATACGCTTAATGGACTTGATTTCAACAATATAATAGCTTTCGTTATTACTTAAATTATCACTTAGTGCCATTGATGAAAAAACATGAGTGAAAGGCATATTAAACTCATCTGCGCTGCATGTATAAACAGTCTGCGCCAATATTGCATTTATTGCAACGGTTCTTAAAAAGGTGGATTTTCCCGATGCGTTAGAACCTGTCAAAAGAAGCATTTTTTCTTCGTTTTCCAAACTGTTTTTTACCGGATTTTCAATCAGCGGATGATAGATATTTTTAAAGTTG
>CACZQX010000331.1 GCA_902783445.1 uncultured Lachnospiraceae bacterium | reverse complement strand
CCCTATTTTTATCAAGCCCATATTTTTTTGCAAGAAGCATAGCCATGTCTGCTGTGCCGAGAGAATGCTCATACCGTTCTTCTGTCAAATTGGTTTTCAACCATTCTTTTATATAATCAGTCGTACAAGTCATTTGATTTTATATACTCCTCTACTTCTTTTTCAGCGCCGATTCCGTGCTTTTGCCTTATTTCCGTTGATGATATATTTATCATCGGCATAGATACAATCTCATAGCTGTATTCTTTATAATCATCTTTATCTATTGTATCTCCAACTCTCGGGAAAACAATAAAATGAACCAGTTTGCTTAGCTCTTCGGTATGAAACCAGTTTTTTATATCCTTAAATGCATCAGTGCCAATAATAAAATTTAATCTGCCATTGATATTATATTCAGATATAATCTTTTGTACAGTTATTAGAGAATAAGATTTTCCTTCGCTCTTGTACTCAATATCGGAAATCTCAAATTTATTATTTTGAGAAATAGCAAGCTTAACCATATTATATCTGTGAGCGGCGAGGTTTTTATTTATATCCTTATGAGGAGGAATATAAGACGGAATAAATATAATCTTTTCAAATCCAAATTCTTGCAGCGCAAACTCAGCCATACGAAGGTGTGCCTGATGTATCGGATTAAACGTTCCAGGGAAAATACATATCGCCATACAACAATTGTATAACGAAAAACAAATTAGTGGTATTTTTTATACAATAAACCCATATCCGATTTTGTTAAATATTGCAAATCATCTAAATCATAGGGATACATTATGCTTCCTTTGCTATCAGAATGACCTAATCCGATAGCGTGCCCTGCTTCGTGCAGCATTACGCCATAAATATGATTTTTAGTACGAGTTACAATTTTTCTTTCATATTTTCCATTTACATACTTTCTTGAATATTCTTTTGTACCTATTGTTACATACGATTTATAATACTGTCCTGCTCTCGTTGACATTTCGGTACAACCGACTGCATGTGCTGTATCACCGCAATCAGAAACAAAGTCAACAAATTCAACAATAATATTTGCCGTATTCGGATTGTTTACAAACTTGAACCTGACAAGAGAATTTGATTTTGTCTGCCAGGCAACAAACGCCTGCTTCATTAAAACACTCATATTACCGTGTTCAGGGACATAAACATATATCGGCTGGCTAACCCAGCGCGGCTTTTCTGCCGCTATACATACAGCAGTCGCTAATATTAACATCAATAAGGTAAATATCTTCTTCATATAAAGCTCCAAATGAGAGTTACACATTTATAAATAACTCATATAAGCATTATAACATTTTATTCAAACTTTTTAAAGACTTCATTAATATTTTTGAGATAATCTAAAGTATCAAAGCAGTCATTTATCTCTGTTTCCGTAAGCTTTGAAGTCACTTTTTCATCTTCAAATAATTCTTTTTTGAATTCACCGCCGTCTAATGCATTTAGGGCATGTTTTTGGACAATTTTATAAGCGTCCTCTCTTGTATAACCTTTTTCAACGAGCTTTAACAGCACTTTCTGAGAATAAATTATCCCGCCATATAAATTTGCATTCTTTTCCATATTATCTTCGTGTACCACAAGGTTTTCCAACACACTTGTAAACCTATAAAGCATAAAATCTACAAGAATTAAAGAATCCGGGAATATTATACGTTCTGCTGAACTGTGTGAAATATCTCTTTCATGCCAAAGATTGATATTTTCGAAAGCTGCAACCATATTTGAGCGTACTACCCTTGCTAAACCGCACAGATTTTCGCATAAAACAGGATTTTTCTTATGCGGCATTGCCGATGAGCCTTTTTGATTTTTACCAAAACCTTCTTCAACTTCACGGACTTCAGTTTTCTGCAAATGCCTTATTTCGGTTGCATACTGCTCTATCAGAGCGGCTATGATACCCAGCTCTGCCATAAATTTAGCGTGTCTGTCACGTGAAATTATCTGTGTTGAAATTTTTGCAGGCTTAAGCCCGAGTATTTCACAGGCTATATTTTCAATCTGAGGAGATACATTACTATAAGTTCCGACAGGACCGGAAACTTGTCCCGCTAATATTTCATTTAATGCATACTCAAAGCTCTGCTTTGCTCTTTCAATTGCATCCAGCCAATTAAGAAGTTTAAACCCAAATGTCATAACTTCTGCATGAACTCCGTGAGAGCGTCCTATACACACTGTATTTTTATATTTGAATGCCATTGATCTTAGTGTACTGATTAACTTTTCCAAATCTTCCAGTATAATCTTTGAAGAATCTTT
>CACZQX010000330.1 GCA_902783445.1 uncultured Lachnospiraceae bacterium | reverse complement strand
GACCCCGGTATTTACAGAAACTTTTTGACGGGAGGCCTTGAAAACATCGATCCCGAAAGCAGGGACGCAAGAGATTATGACTTTAGGCTTTCAAACCTTTTGGACGATATCTGCAGCGCAAGATTCTTTTCTTCGGTTTACTTTATAGGGGATGCTTTCAGACAGGAAGTATTTACGGACTCTGTAAAGAAAATGTGCCAAAAGGGAAGAGTGTTTGAGGGCACAAACCTTTATTCAAAGGGCGCAGCATATGCTGCAAAGAATAAGATTTTCAAAAGCGCCTTAAGCGAATCCCATGTATTCTTGGGAAATGACAAATTAAAGTGTAACGTTGGAATTAACGCCATAAGAAGGGGCGAGCCTTCTTACATGGCTTTAATGGATGCGGGCGTTAACTGGTTTGAATCAAAGAAACAATATGACTTTATTTTGGATAAGGGCAATAAGGTTTCTTTTGTCATAACGCCTTTGACGGGAAAGAATCCGGAAGTGGTTGACATAACACTTAACGACCTTCCTAAGCGTCCGCCCAAAACTACACGCCTTCACTTGGAAGTTAGCATGTTATCTGAAAACAAAATGCAGGTTGAGATTAAAGATATGGGCTTTGGAGAGCTGTTTCCTTCATCCTGTCTTGAATGGAAGGAGGTAATCGAGCTATGACGAACAGATTGATTGCCTGTGTGGGAAGCATTGCGGAAAAGCCATTCTACTTTGAAAAGGTGTATGCAAACCTTTATTCAATCGAGGAGCTTTGCTATGTGCTTTATGAAAACGCCTTTTTGATTGATAAAGACATTTTGGATGTAAAGCTTGTTGAGTGGATAGACACTCAGTGTAAGCTTCACGACCTTGCCACAAACCTTTATACTTTGATAAATACAAACGGACTTCCTTCATCATTTGTGGGCACAATTTTAGAGTACACCGGCCTTTACACAAAGGATGAAATCGAAAAAGCCGAGAGCATTCTTAAAATGAATGTCACGATGAATGTTTTTGAAAAGTGGAAGGCAAAAGCCGATTTCCTCTATGAAAACAGACATTTTCTTTTGGCAATTAAGGAATATAAGAGAGTTTTATCGGAAGTAAACGAAGATGACTTTGAAATAATAAGTAAGGTTTATAACAATATGGGGGTAACCTACATGGCGTTATACCTTTACGATTCCGCCATCGAATGCTTTAAAAAGGCCTTTGAAATTAGCAATGACAAGACCGCCTACAAGCATTATCTTGCGGCAATGAGGCTTAAATTAACGGAAGATGAGTACATTCGCCTGGTTGCGGATGAAGAAGATGCTTATAAAATGAGCGTTTCTTTGGAAACGGAGTTTGAAGAATGTAAGGCACGCTTTGAAGAAAGCGATATTGCAAACCGGTTAAAAGAAACCTTTGCGCTTAAGAATTCGGATTCTCAAAGCCTTTACTACGAAGAGCTTACCCGCCTTACGGATTCACTTAAAAACGACTACAGAGACATAGCACTTGAAGCAGAAACCATGTAACGAGCCTGCGAGAGGGAATTATGGGATTTTTTTTATTTTTTTTTAAAGGGAAAAAAGAAAACCAACCGACCTTCATAGACGCTAAGGATGAGCTTGACTTAGACGATGCCTACATAAGGGAGCAGTATGTTTTAAGCTGTCTTGAGCAAATGAAGGAAGCTTCGGAAGAATTGGACCGTGCAAACGCAGAGTATTCTTTGGTTACATCGTACCTAACCGACATGGAAGAAATCGAAGCTATCGAGGGTGATGAAAAGACTGACCTTTGCAACATTGCAAAAAGAATTCATGACTTAAGACAGGCCCATGATAAGTTTGTGCTTACTCCAAGCCGTATGAGTGAGCATGACTTTAATCACATGGACGCCATGCACGAAGAAGCCAAAGAAGGAATCGACAAGCTTTTAAAGGAAGAAGACTATCGTAAAAAAGTTAAGGCTGACTTAAAGAGAGTGGAGCGTGAAAGAGACGCTTACTCTTACAGAAGAAACGAAGTAAAAAACTCTTTGGAAAACATTAAGGGAATAGCCACTATTTCCATTATTTCCGCTGTTATACTTGTGATAATCCTTTTCTTATTACAGGTTCTTTTGGAACTTGATGTGGTGCTTGGATATTACATCGCAGTCCTTGCAATTGCCATATTAATGACGGTTGTATATGTTAAGTATTCAAACTACACAAGCGAGAAGAGCAGAATAGATAAGACCATAAACGACCTTATTTTGCTTCAAAACAAGGTTAAGATTCGCTATGTAAACAATAAAAACCTTCTTGACTATTTATACGCAAAGTATGAAGTATCAAGTGCCGCAGAGCTTAAAGACCTTTATGAAAAGTATTTAAAGGAAAAAGAAGACAGACGGGCATTTGCAAGAAACGAAGCGGCCTATGACGAAGAAATCACAAAGCTTTTAAAGAGATTAAAAGCTCAAAGAATCAAAGATCCCGAAATCTGGGTGCATCAGACCGATGCAATTTATGATAACAGGGAAATGGTTGAAATAAGACATTCTTTGATTCAAAGGCGTCAAAAGATCAGAAAGCAGGTTGAATACAACGAGCAGATTGCTTTGGAAGCAAGTGACGAAATAAAAGATTTAATGAGGAAATACCCTCAAAACTCCGAATCCATTATGGATTTGGTAAATAAGTACGGACAAAATTAAGGAGCATAAGTTTTGATTAAGAATATTGTTTTTGATATAGGAAATGTATTGGTGGGCTTTGACTGGAAGCCATTTATGGAAAGCTTTGGCTTCACGGAAGAAGTTTTAAAAAGAGTGGCAAATGCAACGGTTCACGCTCCCATCTGGAACGAAATAGACAGAGGAAAGTTATCGGAAGAAGAAATCCTTTCCGAATTTATTAAAAACGATCCGGAGATGGAAGCGCCCATCAGACAGTTTTATGAAAACTTTGACGGCATGTTAAACATGTACGAATACACAAGAGGCTTAATAAAGGACCTTCAAAACAAAGGCTTCAAAGTATACTGTTTATCAAACATGAGCTATAAAGCGGTACGTGAATGCTGGAAAGACTTATGTTTTATAGAAGAGCTTGACGGCTATGTGCTAAGCTGCGACTACAAGCTCACAAAGCCCGAAAAAGAAATCTATGAAACCTTATTTAAAAAGTATTCTCTTAACCCCGAAGAATGCATCTTTGTTGACGACCTTCCTTCAAACATCGAAGGCGCCAAGGCTCTTGGCATGAAAGGTGTTGTATTTAAAAACTTAAAGCAGGCAGTCTCCGAAATAGAAAACATCGTAAAAGAAGAAGCCGCCGGCACACCCTTCGTTTCAAAGTACACCAAATCCCAGCGCATCGCATCCCTAACCTGCGTATGCCTCATCTTACTCATGTACGTGGCATCCTTGGTATTCTCTCTTTTGAAATTTGACTGGGCCAAAACCCTTGTCAAAATTTCTCTCGCCGCCACTATCGTGCTCCCTTGCTTAGCATGGTGTTATATATGGATGATAGGTAAATTGAAACATAAGGATACCATAGCTGACTTCAATTTTTTTAAGAAATAAAGCAAGTTTGTGGATGGCTTAATCAGAGAATAAACCGGCATCATG
>CACZQX010000329.1 GCA_902783445.1 uncultured Lachnospiraceae bacterium | reverse complement strand
TCAAATATTCTGCAGTTTACACAACATTTATTATGCATAATATGTGTTTGGAAAGGGCAATAAACCATTATGCAAATCATATCACATGCAAAATAAAATACCACAAGCATCCACAAATCAACTTCACCGATTACTCCGGCAAGGTAAAGTGCGCCGAAGACACCATCGATTATAAGCCAAGAAAGCAATACCTTCCAGGCTTTTCTGTTCATATCCTGCACATATTCAAGCAACTCCAGACGGTCATATTTCTTCTTTTCAAAATGGATTTGCTTTGACTTTCTTTGGGCCATAGTTATTAGGCGATTAGGGAATATATGGATAATCATTATAAACATAAAAATTGCCCATAAAATGTGAAATATGGAGATTTTCCAAATAAACGGATTAAAAATAAGATTATAAAACCATTCTCTTTTAAAAAGATACATCAAAAAGACAAACAAAAATATGGCTACTCTGCCAAGGAGTCTAAAATAATACCTTTTAAACATAGGCGTTGCTTTAACTTTCGATTTCATCACAATACCTCAAGTATATTCATATAATGTTTCCAAAAGAACATCAACTTTAATAGGTTTTGAAATATGCATATTCATTCCGCATTCCAAAGCTTTTCTTTTATCTTCGTCAAAAGCGTTGGCTGTCATTGCAATAATAGGAATTTTGCTTATATACTCATTATTGCTCTCTCTTATTGTTTTAGTTGCTTCATAACCGTCCATAATAGGCATTTGAATATCCATAAGAACACAATCAAAATAACCTTTTTTTGATGCTTCCAGAATTTGAACCGCTTCCAATCCGTTAAAAGCTTCTTCGATGGAAAAACCTTCCGTTTTCAATATATCACAAATAATCTCTCTGTTAAGTTCATTATCTTCAACAACCAAAATCATAGGACTTTCTTTGCCGGATTTTGACAGACCTTTTATACTATACGGCTCTAATACAACCTCATCATTTTCATCCAAATCGTCTTCTAAAATCAATTGCACCGGAAGAACAACTTTAAATTCGGAACCTACTCCTTTTTTGCTTTTAACCGAAATGGTTCCTCCCATTAAATCCACAAGATTCTTGGAAATAGCCATACCCAATCCCGTTCCGGTAATTCCGCTGACCGTGGATGTGCGTTCTCTGGTAAATGTATCGAAAATAGTATCAATAAACTCTTCACTCATTCCAATGCCCGTATCCTTTACACTTAACTCATACAGGGCATAGCCGTCTTTAATATCAGATTTTTCGGAAATAATAAATACAATTTTTCCGCCTGTTTCCGTAAATTTGATGGCATTACTTAAAAGATTGCCGATAACTCTGTTTACCAAATTTTTGTCGGCAATTACCTTTCTGTGTTTAATATCACGTTCCACAGCAAATTCAATACCTTTGGCATCTGTCTGAGGTCTTACAACAAGTTCAATATTTTTAACCTCTTCCATAACATCGCAAGGTTCTGCATCCACATGTTGATTGCCGCTTTCTATCTTGCTCATATCCAGGATATCATTAATAAGCGACAAAAGTCCGGCAGAGGAAATGGATATTTTTTCCAGACATTCCGCTACTTTTTTATTGTCTTCAAAATGTTTCATCGCCATATTATTAAAGCCGATGATTGCATTCATAGGAGTTCGGATATCATGTGACATGTTGGCAAGAAAGTTACTTTTTGAATTGTTCGCTTCAAGTGCCTGATTCAACGCATCTTTTAACATTCTTTCCTGGGCAACCTCCAAGGTTACGTCCTGACGCATAATAATAACCTTTGTAGGTTTTCCGTTAACACGTTCCAAACAAACAATTCTTGAATTTACCCATTTTTGCTCATCATCTACAAGTCTGTGACGCATATTTGAAATTTTTATTTCATTATCCGAAAAATAATTATATATATAATCCAAATCAAAATATGCATTCATGGTTTGTTTATCAGTATTAGGAATCCTGTTATTAATAATATGTTCTTTTAAAAGTTCGAAAGGTCCCTCAAAAGGAATCTCGTAATTATCAGGAACAGTATCCATAAGAAAAACATAACTTTTCTCAATCAAGTCCACAAAGATAAATGTATCAAAAATCTCTTTAACACCTTCAAACATATAATTTGCTTGAGTGTTTAGAGTAGCAAGATGTTTCGTTCTTTTTCTTCCGGAATAAATTGCAATACTGATACATACGGCAAATGTAGCAACCAAAATTATTTCAATAACAATTCCTGCCTTTTTAATAAAGACCGAAGAATTCAAAAACTGATTTTCCACAAAATACCTTGCATCTTCCGGACTGTAATTGTAAACATTTTCCTGAATATGATTGATAAGAGCCATCGTTTTACTATTAATTTCGTAATTGTACATAAAAAAAGTAAAGATTACAACAACAAGTACAATCAACATAATAATGACTATCGATCTATATGATTCTCTTTTTCGAATGGTTTTCATATATAATTCCCTTATTTCAGACTATAAGTCAACTAATTCCCTCATTTCGATTTTATCATTTTATCAACTTTTATTCAACAAAAAGAGCTTCAATAAAGAAGCTCTTTTAACTATTTACCGATATCTTCCATATCAAAAGGCGTTGCCTGATATACATAGTAGTTAAGCCAATTGCTATAAAGCGCACTGGAATGTGCTCTCCAGCCCAAAATCGGCTCTTTTGAAGGGTCATCATTAGGATAATAATTTTTCGGAACGTCAATATCCACGCCTTTTTTTAAATCTCTTTTATATTCAATATCAAGTGTAATTCTGTCGTATTCCGGATGTCCAAGCACAAAAACCTGTTTGCCGTTATTGGCTGTAACCAGATAGATTCCGGCATCATCACTTTCCGCAAGAACCGTCAAATCTTTATTGTTATATACATCTTCGGAAATAATTCCGGTATGTCTTGAATGCGGAGCGTAAAACTCATCATCAAAACCTCTCACAATCGGAGGTCTTCTGTGTAATAGTTTATGGTTAAATACACCAAAAGTTTTGTTTTTCAAGACGCATTTTCTGATACCGTAATGAAAATTCAGAGCCGCAAGAGCAGCCCAGCATAAATGAAAAGTTGATGTAACGTGAGTTTTGGTCCATTCCATTATTTCGCAAAATTCGTCCCAATAATCAACTTCTTCAAATTCCATAAGTTCAATCGGAGCACCTGTTATAATAAAACCATCATATTTTTTGTTTTTGATTTCTCCGAATTTTTCGTAAAACTTATTCAAATGCGTTGCCGGTGTATGCTTTGAAACATAAGAACCCAAACAAATAAAAGATACATTTATTTGAAGAGGTGTATTTGATAGCATTCTTAAAAGCTGAATTTCGGTATCTTCTTTGTTTGGCATAAGATTTAAAATACCTATTTCCAAAGGTCTGATATCCTGGTTTCCGGCCTTTTTTTCATCTATAATAAAAATATTTTCACTTTCTATGATTGCTTTGGCGGGCAAATCATTTTGAACTTTAATTGGCATAATTGCTCCCTTTTTTCATTCTGTTATTAAACTTTATGAAAATGATTTTAACACTATTTAATTGCTTAAACAATAATATTGCTTCAACTATATACAAAAATCAATTATTGTAATAACTAATCATGACTTTAACAAACATTATCAGTTTTAAATTTTATTTATTTTCAAACATGGCAAGGAGTTCATCTTCCGAAATTATCGGCACCCCCAGCTCTTTTGCCTTCTTGTTTTTTCCCGAATTTGAATTTATATCGTTATTAACAAGAAAGTCGGTCTTTTTTGTAACAGAACCCGTTACTTTTCCGCCCATTTTTTCTATTTTTTCTTTTGCTTCGTCTCTGTTGACGAAAGAATTCAAGCTTCCGGTTATTACAAAAACTTTACCGTTTAAGCTTCCTTCCGCTTCCGAATAATCATTTTTCTTGATATTCAAAAGAATTACAAGTTCATCAACTATTCTCTTATTATCCTCATCTTCGAAATAAGAAACAAAAGAATCGGCAATCACTTCCCCTACACCGTCAATGGCAGCCAAAGTTTCTCTGTCGGCTTTTCTCATCAAATCGAAATCGTCCCCGAAATGCTTGCAAATAATTTTGGCATTTGAAAGACCGATGTTTAAAATACCCAGTGCATTTATAAGATTGTGCAAATATACGTCTTTGGACTTTTCGATTGCCGCAATTAAATTGTCATAAGACTTTTGTCCGAAACCTTTTTTACCCACAATATCTTCTTCATATTGCTCCAGTTTGTAAATATCCGGAAACTCTTTAATAAAGCCTTCGTCAATAAATTTTTCCAAAGTTTCTTCCGACAATCCATCGATATTCATGGCATTTCTGCCTACAAAATGAGTAAAAGATTTTATATGTTTCGCCGGGCATTTTTCATTAACGCAATGCAAGGTTTTTACACCGTTTTCGGATTTAACAACCGTTTCAAAGCCGCATGCCGGACAAGTTTTGGCAAATACGAGATTATTTGAACAAGTATGATTTTTCAAAAGTTGAGGGATAATCATATTAGCTTTGTATACTTCGATTTCATCTCCTATACCCAGTTTTAATTCTTCAATTATCGAAAGATTATGTAAACTAGCCCTGGATACACTTGTACCTTCAAGCTCAACGGATTCAAAAATCGCAACGGGATTAATAAGCCCGGTCCTTGAAGGGCTCCATTCAACTTCCAACAGTTTTGTTATAGCAGTCTCGTCTTTCCATTTAAAAGCAATGGAATCTCTCGGAAACTTAGCGGT
>CACZQX010000328.1 GCA_902783445.1 uncultured Lachnospiraceae bacterium | reverse complement strand
CAGTAAGGAGGAAATTACAATGCCGAAAATGAAAACAAGAAGCGCGGCACAGAAGCGTTTTAAGAAGACAGGTTCAGGCAAGCTTGTTCGTATGAAAGCTTATAAGAGCCATATTCTTAACAAAAAATCAAGGAAAAGAAAGAGAAACTTAAGAAAGCAGACAGAAATCGACAAGACCAATCTTAAGCCGATGAAGAAATGTTTGCCGTATATGTAATGAAAGGATTTTTAGGAGGAACGAATAATGGCTAGAATTAAAGGCGGATTAAACGCTAAGAAAAAGCATAAAAGAGTGCTTAAGCTTGCCAGGGGATACCGTGGAGCAAGATCAAAACAGTATAGAGTAGCAAAGCAGTCTGTAATGAGAGCTCTCAACACTGCTTACGAAGGAAGAAAGCAGAGAAAAAGACAGTTCCGCAGACTTTGGATCGCACGTATCAATGCTGCAGCAAGAATGAATGACATTTCTTACAGCAGACTTATGTACGGACTTAAGCTTGCAGAAGCTGATATTAACAGAAAGATGCTCGCAGAGATGGCAGTAAGTGATCCTGAAGGATTTGCAGCTGTTGTTGAAGTAGCTAAGTCAAAGCTTGCTTAATTCTTATTTACAATAAAAAAGAGTCTTTACCTGATATGATTGATGTGTCGGATAAAGACTCTTTTCATTTTTTCATTATTAAAATCTTTAACCTGCTATTTCAGAAATAGGGAAATTACCTTCCTGTACTGTGTCGATGCAATCCGGAATGCTGTGTGGCAGAACAACAAAGTAGTATGCGGGAATCATTGAAGCAGGATAACTTACTCCCGGTTCATATGGGGAATAGCTTTCTCCTTGTTTTTTGAAAAACAAAACAACTTGTCCATTTTCATTCTGAGTTATATTGCTTGATAGTCTTGTTAAATGTTCTGAATAAGTAGTTCCTGAACCGAAGTATACTAATAAACAATTATCTTCAAAGAAGCTTTTGTCGAATCGAGACAAATCATTTAAATTGGTATAAAGATCATTGTTGTTTTTATTATCCTTTTTGATTTTTTTAAAGTTCTTTGAGAACACTTTAAATTCTTTGTATGTTCTAATCAATTTTAAATAAGAATCACTTATTCTTTTTTCGTTTAGGTTCTCGGGAAACAACTTTGGTCCCGGATAAACAAGCAAGCTTTCTGCTTGAATAAAAAACGTATTCTCCTCACCCGGATTTATCTCTTTAAATCGTTTTACTATTACCTCATATACCGCTTTAACTTTTTTGCCTGATTTTGATATGGCTTTAATTGTTGTTTTTCCTTTTTTCAAGGCTGTCACTTTACCTTTTTTTGAAACTATTGCAACGCTTCTGTTTGACGATTCCCAAAGAATCCGGGCCTTTTTTTGAGTTGCTTTCTTTGCACTTTTAACACCATCCTTATTGGCATCTGTTGTTTCTGTTTCAGAGGTATCTATGGATAGGATTTTGGTCTGCTTTTCATACATCATTATATTCTGTGTTGTAGGTTTCTTGGCTTTTTTTGCATGGGAAGAGAATCCGATTAATGTTATGGTTATTGTTAATAGGAGTGTTGTCATAATAATTTTGAAAGTTTTAATCATAATCATAATCCTTTTTTTGTGTTTTATTGAATCTGAAATTTTTATCAACAACAGTTTAATTATATAGCAAATTTTTGGAAAAGTCAACCTTTTATACAATCACATCCTTTTTAACCCCAAAGCTGTATAATTGATAAATGACTAAATCTTTTCACATAAAAAAGTGCGTTTGATGGCAATCTTAATACAAAGCTATCCATTAAAGCTGACATTTGTTCTTCGCTTACATTAATGAATTCACCTATATTTGCACCATATATCTTGTTAAGATTAAGCTTTTTACCGTTATAGATATATCTGATTTTTGAGCTCCTTCGTTTTATTACATCCGTACAAATCACAAAAAAAGCGTGATATATTGTATTGATTATGGTACATTTATAAGTGAAGAAGAACAGAAAGAGAAGAATGATGAGCAGTTATTTAACCGGTTTTTTGCCAATTTCAAGAGAAGAAATGATAGAGCGCGGGATCAGTCAGTTTGATTTCGTGTATGTCACGGGTGATGCGTATGTGGATCATCCTTCATTCGGTACTGCAATT
>CACZQX010000327.1 GCA_902783445.1 uncultured Lachnospiraceae bacterium | reverse complement strand
TACAGAAAAATCACACAGGGCGTTGATATCTGTAAAGTAGGCGCTTGCTTCTCAATCGGCGGTACAGACTGGACAGATTACATGCCAAACGTTATGAGAATGATTACAATGGAACTTGTTGGTGTATATGATGGTGTTGTAGATTCGGCTCATTTTGACTTCGTAACAAAATTCCAGGCAGTAATGCTTGAAGATGAAGTGCTTAATCGTGTTCATCAGATGGGTGTTAACGTTGCAAACGCTGTTAACTACAAAAAAGAAACAGGCAAAAACGCAGAATACAAAGGAATTAAAGGTATCTGCCCTTACTGCCACAGCAATCTTCTTAAGATTGATGAAGACGGCACACCATATTGCCCACAGTGCTATGTAAAAGCAACGGTTAATGTTGATGGCGCAGGCAAAGTTCATGTTGAATTCAAAGCTGAAGACACAGAACACAGCAGATGGGCTCCATGGGGACAGAAACTCCATATGGACAACATCGGTAAAGGCCATGCCAAAGCAGCAGCCGGCGCTGACAGAATCAAAGAACGTTTTGAAGCTGACTTTAAGCCAAACGTAGATAAATACAAGATCGGATTTCCAAAACTTGAAAAATAGGTAATATTAGAAAGTTAAACAAAAAAGCAACATGTTGTTTTCTTGCAGAATATGCTAAGGAACTATATGTTGCTTTTTTGTTTGGTAAGGCATAAAGGCGCTCTTGCTTGCAAAATCAAATGTGCGGTATTTTCATATTTATGATATAATAAAACGGTATAGCGGTCGAACTCATCATTAGAGCAGCTTTTAAACAGCAGACGTTTAAAAGTCAAAATCCGGCCGAAAGATAAAGATTAAAAATGAATTAAAGGTCTGCGGAAAGGTAACTGTTATGACTAATATCGACACAAAATGTGTTCAGGGCGTGTACAATCCCGCTAACGGCGAGCCTCGTGTTATGCCTATTGTACAAAGTACAACATTTAAATACGGTTCAAGTGACGAAATGGGCAAGCTCTTCGATCTTGAAGCCGAGGGATATTTTTATACAAGACTTCAAAACCCGACAAACGACCTTGTTGCGGGAAAAATTGCCGAACTTGAAGGCGGTGTGGCGGGAATGCTTACTTCTTCGGGACAGGCTGCAAACTTTTTTGCTGTTTTCAATATTTGCGAATGCGGAGACCATATAGTAAGCTCTTCGGCAATTTATGGCGGAACTTTCAACCTTTTCGGTGTAACCATGAAAAAGATGGGAATCGAATGCACTTTTATCGATCCGGATTCAAGCGAGGAAGAAATTCAAGCGGCAATAAAGCCAAATACAAAAGCAATATTTGGTGAAACCATTTCAAATCCAAGCCTTGTGGTGCTTGATATCGAAAAATATGCGAAAGTTGCTCACAAAAACGGCATACCGCTTATTATAGACAACACATTTGCAACACCGATTAACTGCAGACCGATTGAATTTGGTGCGGATATAGTTACACATTCAACAACAAAATATATGGACGGACATGCATCAACCGTAGGCGGATGCATCGTTGACAGCGGCAATTTCGACTGGATGACTCATAAAGACAAGTTCCCGGGACTTACAACTCCGGATGAATCTTATCATGGACTTGTTTACGCCGAGAAATTCGGAAAACTTGCTTATATTACAAAAGCAACCGTTCAGTTAATGAGAGATTTGGGCTCGATTCAGTCTCCACAGCATGCATTTTATATTAACTTGGGACTTGAATCACTTCATTTGAGAATGAAAAAACATTGCGAAAATGCTCTTGCGGTTGCCAAATATCTTGAATCAAACGACAAAGTTGCATGGGTTAACTGCTCAATGCTTGAAAGCAATAAATATTATGAGCTTTCAAAGAAATATATGCCAAACGGAACATGCGGCGTTATTTCATTCGGTCTTAAATGCTCAAGGGAAGATACAAAGAAATTTATGGACAGCCTTAAACTTTGTGCAATTGTAACGCACGTTGCCGATGCAAGAACTTGCGTACTTCATCCTGCAAGCCATACTCATCGCCAGTTATCCGATGAGCAGCTTATAGAAGCGGGAGTAAGTCCTGATCTTATCAGATTTTCATGCGGCATCGAAGATGCAAAAGACATAATTGCGGATATTGAGCAGGCATTAAAAAATGTTACTGTATAGTTGTTTGGAATAAAATGTATTATATAGATTTTGGGGGAAATTTTATATTTTAGATTGGAGGGGTTATTTTGAAACCAATTATTAAAGTTATTGACACAGTATTGGTAAAAAGAGGGGATAAGACACTTTCTTATCTGGAAGAAGCAAGTCACCAACCGCAAAAAACAAATGATGATGTATTGATGCAGTTGCTTCAGGACAACAAGGATACGGAATACGGCAAAAAATACGGATTCGCGGATATTAAAACGGTGGAGGATTTTAAAAAGAAAGTTCCTTTCAGCGACTATGATGATTATTATCCGTATATAGAACGTATGATAAAAAACAAAGAAAGTAATCTGATTACCGCATATAATGTTATTCAATATGCGGAAACTTCGGGAAGCGTAGGTGCCCAGAAAAAAATTCCGGTTACAGATAAGTCCATGGAAATATATGAAAAATATTCTTTCCAAAGGACTAAAGCTATGGTCCAGAAGTATCACAAAGAACATTACGGAAGAAGTATGCCTGCGGAAAAGGGCTTGAATATGCTTGAAACCGAAACAACCGTAGCGGAAGACGGAATTCCGAGAGGTTCCGTTACGGGAGCTGTTTCAAGGAGATTCAGAAAGCTTTTCCCTTACTTTTTAACATCGCCGGATCCTATTTTGTTTCCTATAGGCGGCATGAATATGAACTACATGAAGGCAAGGTTTGCACTTGAAGAACCTAAACTTTTGTTCATTTTAAGCGCTTTTATGGTTAATATTGTAGATATGTTAAACTACATCAAAGCCAATTGGGAAATGATAGTGGATGACATTGAAAAGGGAACCTTAAATCCCGATGTTTGCGAAGAACAATCAAGACCTGCAATCTTGCCTTATATTAAGAAAAATCCTAAACGTGCGGCTGAGCTTAGAAGAATTTTCAGCCGGGGATTTGACGAGCCGATTATTCCGAAAATCTGGCCTAATATGAAATGGGTTTGCGCAATAGGTACGGGTGGTTTTGCTGTTTATACCGAGAAGTTTAAAAAGTTCGCAGGTCCGAATATTGCTATAGATTACTTTGTTTATGCAGCATCGGAAGGTATGTTTGCGGCTTGCGTTGAAACCAATGAACCGAGTTTTATGCCTCTTCCGGACAGTTGTTATTACGAGTTTATATCAGTGGATGCTCCCGCCGATTGTACGGATACAATTGGAGTGGAGGATCTTGAAGAAGGAAAAGAATACGAAATCATCATTACAAACAAGTGTGGTTTTTACAGATATAAGATTAAGGATGTTATAAGAGTTGTGGGATTTTACAACAAATGTCCTATGATTACATTTGCTTACAGAAAGAGCCAGCTTGTAAACATTGCCGCAGAGAAGACAACGGAAGAACATCTTGATGAGGCAGTCAGACGTCTCGGAAAGGAATTGGGCTGCGACTTTAACGATTATGCCCTTTATGCGGATGATTCAACTGATGTATCGAGATATGTTTTGCTTGTTGAACCTGATACGCCGATTGAGCATGATGTGGATGGAAAATACGCTGATTTATTTGAGAAAATACTATGTGATGTTAACGGTGAATACAAGTTTATTTGCCAAAGAGGAAGCCTAGGTAAACCTCTTGTATTAATACAACAGCAACAAACTCATGCCTTATGGAGAGAACTTAAGTTGGCAAAAGGATCGTCGGCAAATCAGGTAAAACCTGTAAGAATACTTGATGTTCCAATGAAACAAAAATTCTTTTTCGGTTTGGTTGAAGAAGGCCAGGAAGTGCCTAATTGGGACGTTTATACGAAGAAAAAATAAACCAAGGAGGATAAGCGATTGGGTAAAAACGCAGAAATTGTTAAAAGCTTTATGGAGGAAGTTTTTAACGCACATGACTTATCAAAACTTGACGAATACATGAGAGACGATTATATGCAGCATAATCCGACGGCTGAAGACGGAAAAGAAGGATTTAAGAAATTTGCAGCTAAATTCTTCACACTTAAGCCTCATATGGAAATCGTAAAAATGTTTGAAAACGACAATAACGAAGTTGCGGTATTCTTCAAATGCACATGCGAAGCAAACGGCAGCATCAATAAAGTTTGCGACATTTACAGACTTGAAGACGGCAAACTTGCCGAACATTGGGATGTTGTGGAACATGATGTAGGAAATATTAAGCCGGTAAACGGAAGAAGTTTGTTTTAATATTAAAAATGCGGAGCTATTTAAGCTCCGCATATTTTAATGTTCCGCCAAATAAATCCAGGGCACTGCCCACTGTGTAGTCGATAAGGTTATGGCCTAAGGATTTGATTTTTTCGATATCTTCCATATCTTTTATGCCTCCGGCATAGGTTACTTTAAAGGCCGGTAGATTTTTATCACGGGATAAAAGCCAATTTCCAAGCATTTCAACCAAAGGTTCTTCAATGCCGGATGCTTTTCCTTCCACATCCGCTGCGTGGATTAGGAATTCATCGCAGTAGTAGGAAAGCTTGTCCAAGCTTTCGAAATTTACTTTTTCTTTGGTATAGTTTTGCCAACGGTCTGTGACTAT
>CACZQX010000326.1 GCA_902783445.1 uncultured Lachnospiraceae bacterium | reverse complement strand
GGTATACCAAAGGTATGCCAAAGGAGTGAGGAATCTATATGAGCGAGAAAAAACAAGGATTTGACATGGACTTTGTAGCGGCAACTACCGTGGAAGGCATTAAAGATGTCGGCAAGCTTTCCATGTTCAAAAAAAGCGAGAAAAAGGAAAAGAAGGAAGACGAGATAAAGCGTGTGAAAACATGCTGTCGTGCCTGTATTGCCAACTGCGGTGTTATTGCCACAGTTAAAAACGGTCGTGTTATCAAGCTTGAAGGCGACCCTGCGGACCGCATGAGCAAAGGTAGAATGTGTGCCAAGGGCTTGTCGGGTATTCAGGCTCTTTATCATCCAAACAGAAACAAATATCCTATGATGCGTGTGGGCAAGCGCGGGGAAAACAAATGGCGCCGTATTTCCTGGGAAAAGGCAATTGACATTATTGCTCACAAGCTTGTGGAAACTAAGCAAAAGTACGGTGCGGAAACGGTATTTTGCTCCACCGGTGGCGGCGGCAATCCGGAAATTTGGAGTATTGCACGTTTCTGTAATATTTTTGGTACTCCAAACTGGTTCGAGCCGGGATGCGCTCAGTGCTATCTTCCTCGTGTAGTTGCATACACCATGATGTACGGCGGCGTTGACCCAAGTATAGCGGATTCCAACGCTCTTGAAATATATGATACATTCGATACTCCTATAAAAACACTTGTACTTTGGGGCACAGCCCCTTCATATTCATGTCCTGCAAGCGGCGGCGGTGCTGTAGCGGACCTTCGCGCTAACGGCGTTAAAACCGTAGTTATCGACCCACGTCTTACACCGGATGCGGCAAAAGCAGATGTATGGCTTCCGCTTCGCCCGGGTACCGATGTTGCTTTGCAGCTTGCCTGGATCAGATATATTATTGAAAACAAATTATACGACGAAGATTTCGTTATGAAATGGACAAATCTTCCTTACCTTGTAGACGTCGAAACAAAGATGAATTGGCGCGCAAGCGTAAGTAATGATGAAAACGTTCCTGATACATTCTATGTTTGGGATGAAAAAACAAATTCTCCGAAAGAAATGGAATATCCATGGGATGACATCCTTTCACCTGCTTTGATGGGAACTTTTGAACATGAAGGAAAGACCTACAAAACAGGCATGCAGCTTCTTTGGGAAAGTGTTGAAAAATACACTTTGGAAGTTGCCGGCGAAATATGTGAGCTTGACCCTGAAAGAATCGAAAAGGGTATTAGGCTTTATGCCGAAAACACACCAAGCGGTCTTGCAATCGGTGTAAGCACCGACCAGACACCAAACTCAACACAGGCAGCTATGGCAGCGGCTACTCTTGATATTCTGGTTGGCAATGTTGAGCGCCCGGGTGCGCTTCTTCAGCGTTTCAGAACCAGCGGCGTTTTTGATATGCCAAATTATCCTGTACCTATTGCGGCTTCCAAGCTTCCGGACGAACAGCTTAAGAAACGTCTTGGTGGTATCGAGCACAAGGGACTTCACATTTGGTTTGCGGGACATATTACCAGCGTTTTTGATGCGGTACTAACAGGTAAGCCTTACAAGCCTCGCGTTTGGATTGACCGTTCCGGTAACAAAATGGCAGCGGTTGCTGACAGCCAAAAGGTAAGACGAGTTATAGACGAACTTGATTTCATAGTTCACATGTATATGTATCCTACATCATTTTCAGCTTACGCGGACATCCTTCTTCCGACGGAAGAATGGCTGGAAACAGACATGATTGTGGAAACATGTAACACTTTATGCGCAAGACAGCAGGTGGTTCATCTTTGGGAAACAATGGATGAAACTCTCATTTGGTCTAAGATTTGTAAGCGCTGTGGCGAACTTGGTGACGAGGACTGTGCGAAGGCCTTTGATGCGGATTACATGGGCAATGACCTTCCTTACTGGGATAAGGTTACAGACCTTTGGGATCATTTCCTTAGTCGTGTGGGCTTAAGCTTTGACGATCTTAAGAAAAACACTCCTTATACATATATGTCTAAGGAAGAATGGAAAGATTATTACGTTTACAAACATATAGATGAAAAGACAGGAAAAGAAAGGGGATTTAACACTCCTTCCAAGAAGTGTGAGGTATATCTTGAAAGCATGATTACCCTTGGAAGAACAGGCAAACCTTTTGCAAAATGCGAACTTCCGCCTGCATCAAAAGACTACGAGCCTTTGCCTTATTACTTGGAGCCGGCCGAAAGTCCGAGAGATGCAGAGTTTGCAAAGGAATATCCGCTGGTTATGACCAACGGTCGAGTGCCTTATTTCCATCACAATACACTCCGAAACGTGCCGTGGCTCAGAGAAATCTATCCTGTACCTGAGATTTGGATGTATCCGACTGACGCCGAAAAATACGGCCTTGAAGACGGAGCTTGGGCTTGGGTTGAGTCAAAGCGCGGTCGAATCAGAGCTGTGGTTTCCGTTACGGAAGGCATCAAACCGGGTGCGGTTTATATGGAACGTTTCTGGAATCCGGAAACATTAAATAGCGAGACTCACGGTTGGAAAGAAATGAACGTAAATGTCTTAACCAAAGCGGATGCGCCGTTTAACGATGTTGTTGGAACCTATACACTCAGAGCATTTTTGGTTAAGGTTTATCCTGCGGAAGGAGCGCCGGAAGGCATACTTACCAATCCTCAAGACTTTGCAAGATGGCTTGCGATGCCTACAGACCCTACAGCGGAGGTGAAGTTTTAATGAAACAATTAGCATTTGTAGTAGAAGTTGACCGCTGCATAGGCTGTAAAGGTTGCCAGGTGGCGTGCAAAATGGAAAACGGAACAGACCTTGGTTCCGACAGAACAAAAGTAAGACAGGTGGGACCGATCGGCAAATTCCCGGACCTTAAAATGTATTTCTTACAGACAATGTGCCAGCAGTGTGAAGATCCTGTTTGCGTAAAGGTCTGTCCTACGGGAGCTCTTTATAAGAGTCGTGAAGACGGGGTAATAAGGCTTGATTCAAGAAAATGTATCGGTTGTAAAAGCTGTAACAAGGCTTGCCCTTATCATGCAAATACCTTCAGTCCTATGAGACAGAGAATGGATAAATGTACTATTTGCTCGGAAGCAAGGGAAAAGGGGGAAAAGCCGGCTTGCATAAGAAATTGTACCGGCAGAGCACTCCATTTCGGAGATATTAACGATCCGGAAAGCGAAGTATCGAAGTTGATTGCCGAGGCGGGTCCGGAGCATGTATTTACACTTCGTGATTTCGGAAACAAACCATCAACAAGATATATTCTTAAGAATGCACCATGGCAAGATGTCTTGCCGCAGGAATTGGACGAAGTATCTTTCGGAAAAGGAGGAAAGTTGTATGATTGATTATAAAAACGAGCTGAAAACCTTAAGCAACAATCGAAAAAATCTATATATCCTCCTTGCGAGATTTTTCAGTAAGGAAGCGGATGAAGAGTTCTTAAAAGAACTTGCGGGTCTTAAACTTCCTCTCGACAGAAAGGAAAACGAAATAGTGGGATTTAAGGCCGCGCTGGAGCGACTTGCCGCATATTTCGAATATGATGCCGGAGAATCTTTGGAAGATTTGGCTGTGGACTATGCAAAGACTTTTCTTGGGGCGGGGCAAGCACAAGGCATTGCTGCCATGCCTTACGAATCGGTTTATACAAGCTCAAAGAAAATAGTTATGCAGGAAGCATGGAGCGATATTTGCGATATTTACGCAGCAAAGGGTATTGAACCTGATTGCTCGGAAGACAAGATTCTTGAGGACCACATAAGTTTGGAAATGAACTTTATGGCCTATCTTATCGAAGAAGGCTTGGAAATGACGGAAATGCTTCCAAGTCTTGAAGAGCAGAAAAGCTTTATAAACAAACACTTGCTTAACTGGCTTCCGGCTTTTTGTATTGATGTCAGAGAAAATGCAGATACGGAATTTTACAGAATGGCAGCAGAGCTTGTATCAAGCTTTGTTCGTATAGATGCATATATTTTGGACCGCATAATTAATGATAAAAGCGGCGGAATCGTATCGGGAGCAAGCTATAAGTGCAAGGCCGACGAGTTGGATAAAGTTTTGGCAGAGCTTAAAAAGTCCTACAGGGTATATGCTCCGAAATTTACAAAAGATGCTGAAACAGGGGAAGAAACGGATATTGTGCGTTATCAGGAAATCGATAGCGTTTCGGAAATGGTCCTTGACAAGCAGTCGGATTTTTCACCGAAAGAGGTTATTTATCCAATTTCCCAGACTATCTTTTCCTTTGATGAAAACGGCGTAAAAGAAACAACTTACAAGGATCCGAAAGGAATAGTGGTATTTGCCAGAGCCTGTGATATCAACGCCCTTAAGAGAATGGACAATATTTTCCTTTCAAACGGCGGTTGGAGCGATGTTTACTACAAACAGTATCGCGACAGACTTAAAGTTTTCTTGATAGAATGCAAGGAATCTTTCGATAAATGCTACTGCGTAAGCATGGGAACAAACAAGAGTGAGGATTATTCCGTAGCGTTTGGCTTTAACGGCGATGATATAAAAATCCTTGTTAAGGATGTGGACTTTGATAATTTCTTTAAGGACCTTACTAAGGCAGATTATGCACCGTCCTTCGTAGAGGAAAACAAGCTTAAAGTAAGAATTCCGAGTATCACAAAGGACAATATGAAAGATGTTTTTGCCCTTGATATGTGGAAAAAATATAACGACGAATGTATTTCCTGCGGTGGTTGCAACACGGTTTGTCCAACCTGCACTTGCTTTGATACCAAGGATTATCTTAACCAGGAAAACTCTCGTCGTGGTGAGAGAAGACGTATTTGGTCGTCTTGTATGTTGCCGGATTATTCAAAAACTGCGGGCGGCAACGTTGCAAGAAAACAGCCGGATACAATGATGCGTTTTAAGACCATGCATAAAATCTACGACTACAATGCAAGATTCGGAGGAAGCGAGCACATGTGCGTCGGTTGCGGTCGTTGCATCAACAGATGTCCTGAAGATATTGATTTTTCAAATACAATAAACACGTTGGCAGAAGAAGTAGACAAGTTGGAGGTGAAATAGCATGGAAAATGAAAATGTTTTAATAACAAAGCCTCATAAGATTTTAAGCATTATAAGGCATACAAAAACCGAGTTCACCTTCAGAGTGGAGTGCGATAAGGACCCGGATTTCGGACAGTTCTTTATGCTTTCCCTTCCAAAAATCGGAGAAGCACCGATTTCCGCCAGCGGAAAAGGCCCGGGTTACGTTGAATTTACAATCAGAAATGTCGGTCAGCTGACACACGCGATTTTTGATTTGGAGCCCGGAAAAAACATTTTCCTGAGAGGACCGTACGGAAATGCTTTTCCGGTTAAACAATTTGAACACAAGGATTTGGTTGTAATATGCGGTGGTACTGCCATGGCGCCGGTGCTTACAATGATAAACCATTTTTATAATCATCCGGAAGTATGCAAATCGGTTAACATAATATCCGGATTTAAAAATTCCGATGCGGTTTTGTTCAGAGATGAAATAAACAAATTCAAAGGCAAATTTAATATGATCGCAACTTTGGATAACGGCGAAGAGGAAGGCTTTGAGCAGGGCATGGTTACGGCTCATGTGGATAAGATTCCATGGGACAGTTTCGAAGACTATAATGTAGTAATTGTCGGTCCACCTCCGATGATGAAGTTTTCGGCTCTCGAGTGTGCAAAACACGGAGTCACGGATGATAAAATCTGGGTTTCCTTCGAAAGAAAAATGTGCTGTGGTGCGGGTAAATGCGGCCATTGCAAGATTAATGATACATATGTCTGCCTTGAGGGACCTGTGTTTAACTATGCAGAAGCCAAGGAAAAACTAATGGATTAATCCCATTTTTATTTGCATAAGTTCTGTGTTTCATGGTATATTTATATATATCATAAGGATGTTTTTATCCTTATATCGGAAGGGGTTCCGAAATCAGAAACATCGGAGGAGTACGTTTATGGGTAAACAAATTATTATAGCTGTTAGTAGAGAGTTTGGTAGCGGCGGTCTTGATATTGCCGAAAAGATTTCAAACAAGTTGGGAATTACATTATATGACAAAAACATCTTGAAAAAGATGGAAGAAGAAGGTCAGATTAATGCGGAAATCATGAGCAAGTTTGATGAAAAGCCAAGCAATCCTTTCTTTACACGTCACATGAGGGGTCTTTCAAATTCCATGGAAGAAAATTTGGCTTTTATGCAATTTTTCTTCATCAGAGAAAAAGCCGAAGCGGGCGAAAGCTTTGTGGTTGTGGGAAGATGCGCCGAAGAAGTATTGAAAGATAACGATAATGCGGTATCGGTATTCGTCTTTGGCAGCAAAGAAAAACGAATCGAACGTATAATGCAGCGCGAAGGCGTTGACGAGAAAAAGGCATCTGCCGAAATGAAGAGAATCGATTCCGAAAGAAAACATTATCATAACGGCTATTGCGACTATGATTGGGGCGATTCAAGAGCTTACGATATTTGCATAAGCAGCGATCGCTTAAGTGCCGATACAATCGCGGACGGAATAATCGAGTTGGCAAAGAAAATTATTAAATAATGTTTGTAAAGATTTAAAAGTTTAGTCACCCTTTGGAAAGGGTGACTAAATTTAGCGATAAATACTTAAACATTAAAGGTGGACATGCAATGAGAAATATGATTAATTTTGAGGGTTACACAAAAGAAGAACTTCTTAAAATCCTCGATATGGCAAAAACTATTAAGGCAGATCAGAAAAAGTACAGCAAACTTTTGGAAGGTAAAAAGTTATATCTTTTGTTTGAAAAGACATCAACAAGAACATACCTTTCTTTTGCGACCGGTATCACGGAGCTTGGGGGAACATATTACTACCAGCTTTACAAGGATTCAAACTTTGTACTTGGTGACACAACCAGCGAGCTTCAGTATGTAGGCAGAAATGTTGACATTATTATGGGTCGCCTTATTGATAATGAAATGGTTAAACTTTTTGATAAAAAGACAACTGTACCTTTTATCAACGGTTGTGACAGTACTTATCATCCATGTCAGATTTTGGCGGATGCTCTTACAATTATGGAGCATTTCGGTTCATTGGATGTTAAATTCCTTTATATCGGCGCTAAAAACAATGTATTTAATTCTTTGGTTGAATTCTTTACAAAGATGCAGATTGGAAAACTTTACGGTTTTACGCCTCTTGATAATAACACAAATGTGCCTGCGGACTTTTATGAGAATGCAAAGAAAACAGGTTACTACGTTGAACTTGATACATCAATGTCCAAAGAAGAACTTAACAAATATGTAAGAGACATGGACATTTTGTATACGGACACATGGGTTGATATGGAATTCTTTAACAATCCGGCATATGCAAAGAAAAAAGAAGAAACTGTCGGAAAGATGCTTCCGTATCAGATTAACGATGAGCTTATGGAAGGCTCAAAAGCAAAGGTAATGCATGACATGCCAATGCATATCGGATATGAGATTTCTCAATCCGTGGTTGATAAAAATATGGAATTTATTTTAGACGAAGCAGAAAACAGACGTCACGCAGAAAAAGCGGTAATGGCGTTCTTGTTAGGCGCTGAAGTCTAAATAACAGCTTACAACATTGTCTTCGAGCCTATTCTTCTAAAGCGATAGCCATGAAGTTTAGGCCGGTTGGGAAACCAACCCGGGGTTGTGCGGGAAACCAAGCAGCCTTCCATTATTGAAAAGAGGGCGGACATAGATTTTTAGTACAAAAATAGACTAATCATAGAGTCCGTTTATTTAAACGGGCTCTCTTTTTTTACTTAAAAGTAAAATCCGTCTTATTTTATGAGATTTTTCTCAAAATATTTATTAAAAAAGAAAGGAGATAAAATCCCTAAGGCGGATTTTAGACAAAAGGATGAAAAGAAACTATTTTAAGAAATTTGCGATTGTTGCATTATCGGCAATTGCTGCAAGCACAATGCTTGCCGGATGCGGGAAGGCAGAAAACGAAGAAAAAGAAACAGAGAGTAAAGCAGAAGCAAAGACGGAACTTGTGGTATTTGCCGCTGCTTCAATGACAGAGACATTGAATGAGATTAAGGAACTCTACGAGGAGGCAAATCCGGATGTAAACATTGTTTATACTTTTGATTCGTCGGGAACCTTGAAAACTCAAATCGAAGAAGGGGCATATTGCGACATATTTATTTCCGCTGCCCAGAAACAAATGGATCAAATTGATATAACTTCAGATGCTGAAAAGAATCCTGACAGCCTTGATTTTGTGCTTCAGGGAACAAGACTTAATCTTCTTGAAAACAAGGTGGTATTGGTGGTGCCTGAAGGCAACCCTGCGGGGATCAACTCCTTTGACGATTTGGCAAATGCTTTAAATGCAGGCAATATCAAAATGGCAATGGGAAATGAGGATGTGCCGGTAGGTCAGTATACGCAAAAAATATTTGCTTATTTCGGACTTGATGAAGCAACACTTGCGGCTAATGGTGTCTTGACCTACGGTTCAAACGTTAAGGAAGTTACGACTCAAGTAGGCGAAAACTTGGTTGATTGCGGTGTAATTTACGCCACTGATGCTTTTTCCGCAGGGCTTAGTGTGGTAGACAGTGCAACTAAAGAAATGTGCGGACAGGTAATATATCCCGCAGCAGTGCTTAATATTTCAACCAATCCGGATTTGGCAAAAGATTTTCTTAGCTTTTTGCAGACGGATGATTGTAAGAAAATATTTGAAAAAGTGGGATTTAGTGCCCTCTAAATGATAGCAATGTAAATTTTCCGATTTGGGAGTTATTAAATGAGCGGACAAGGAGAGGAAAAGGGATGGATTGGTATCCTTTGTTAAATTCGTTGAGAATATCGTTAATAAGCACCGGAATTGTATTCTTTGTGGGTATTTTTCTTGCTTATTATTTGGCGAAGTTGCCAAGAGTTCTAAAGGGAATTTTCGATACGATTCTTACTCTTCCTCTCGTGCTTCCGCCAACAGTTATCGGATATCTTATTTTGAGACTACTTGGACCGAAGCATCTGATAGGAGCTTGGGTATACGATTTGTTCGGCTTTAAAATGACCATGACTTGGTGGTCGGCAATTTTCGCAACATTGGTTATTATTTTCCCGCTTATGTACAGGACCGCCAGAGCAGCCTTTGAGGCTTTTGATAAAGATTTGGCTTATGCGGGACAAACTCTTGGAATGAGCAACACTCGTATTTTTTGGAGAATAATGCTTCCTTGTTGTAAACAGGGGATACTTGCGGGCATTGTGCTTTCTTTTGCAAGGGCCCTCGGTGAATACGGTGCAACAAGCATGGTAGCGGGCTATACGCCGGGAAGAACCGCAACCATTTCCACAACGGTTTATCAGCTTTGGCGCACCAACGACAATGCAGGTGCAATGAAATGGGTATTGATAAATATCGCGATTTCCGCAGCTGTAATGTTGATAATAAATTTACTTGAAAAAAGCGGCAGAAAGCCAAAAACGCAGGCGGATTTCAGCTAAAATAAGATGATAAAAGGAGAAAGTAACTTGTCATTGCTTGTAGATATAGAAAAGAGCTTCGGCGATTTTTGTTTAAAAGTAAAATTCAATACGCAAAAAGAGGTCTTTTCGCTGCTTGGTGCAAGCGGATGCGGCAAAAGCCTTACTTTAAAATGCATTGCAGGTATCGAAAAACCCGATAAGGGTCGCATTGTGCTGGATGACAAAGTTCTTTTTGACTCCGAAAAACACATTAATTTGCCGGCCGGGAAAAGAGG
>CACZQX010000325.1 GCA_902783445.1 uncultured Lachnospiraceae bacterium | reverse complement strand
CTTTATTTTGAAACTGATAGTACCTCTAATAGCAACGGGAACACCAAAATCATAGAATCTCGGATCATATACATCAAAGAAAGGAACTCCAAATTTCACCTGGATAATACGAGCAAGGTTAATAAAGTATACTTCCGCTTGGAAGGGAGTTCCCCCTTCATATGCAAGTCCAACTATACTGGCAAGAACAGGGAAATTTGATGTTTTTATAATTTGGTCAAACGGTCCTTCGATGAAATCCTGCATAGCACCGTTCTTTTGATTATAAACGAATACTGCAACTTCTCCATCTTTCACGCGTAGTGAAGATCCCCAGCGTATAGCATTCTCACGATTACCCTCACCTAGCTTGGTCCCTGAAGGATGCCATTTCCAAATCAAGTATGCAGGCTCGTCACAGCGGATTTGATCCATAAAACCGCCTTTCTTTGTTGAAGTAAAAATGCCCATATCAAATTCCTTTCATTTCATTTATAATTTGATTACATAGTTAAGTTTACTATTTAGATTTTTTATTCTTATTCATAAGCCCAAACCCACCTGCCATAGCTGGGAACATACCTATCAATGCTAAAAAGTAGAAGGGTGAATCACTGTCGCCGGTTGCATGTCCGGCAAAAAAACCGATAATCATCATCAAAGCTCCGATTATTATCAAAGCAACAAAGAGAATCGTCTTCCCGAAAGAAGTAATAACGCGTTTTTGATTAGCATCTTTGTACATGCGCGTTAAATACTCAAATTCGGGTGTACTGCCAAATGTTAATTTAGCTTTCTGATATGCCTGATCCATCTTAGCGCGCCAAGCATCAGCTTCATCTCCGTCAACATTTAGATTTGATGTAGCGAGAATGAAGAATTCGCAAATATCTTCTTTCGTATTCGGAATATAAAAGTTACGGATTAGCTCTATCTTTTTCTCTGTTGATTCTGTCATCTCAATTCTCTTTGCCAGTTCGTTAACGCTGCTTGTATGCTTTGTACCACGCAATTCATACCCACAAGAAGGACAGATAGGAACAAAAGAATTGAGCACTTCGCCACAGTTGGGACACTTATGTATTTGACCATCATACATTGTCTCTCGTGTATTTGTCTTATCGTTTGTTACAGCAGTTCCGCAAGCAACACAGAATTTTGCATTGTCAGCTATTATCGCACCACAATTAGCACAAAAAGCCATGTTATTTACCTCCCAACCCTTTTCCATAAGTATAAAAAATAATTAAATTTCTGTCCGCACAACGTCACAAATATCACCAATATTACAATCGAGATAATCACATATCCGTAATAGGACCGATAAAGCTACTTCTTCATTGCGCCGCAACTTAGTCATAGTTCCAGTTGCAATGCTTAAATCTTTTCTAAGTTTAGCGGGGGAAATATCTTTTTCAACCAACATAATCCAAAGTTTTTTATAACTTATTATAATACTTCTCATCCTTTAGTTACCTTCATTCTCGTTTAATGGGGGGGTCGGTGTTTGATGATTATTCTTTCGACTTGATTGTACAGCTGAAAGGATTACAGCAAGGAGAATAGTGAAAATAGAAAGAAAGATTCCGATTACTGTCAATACATGCCAACTGTGGGGTATTGCAGTTGTGTTTTTCCACCATAAATGTCCAGTAGTTTTAGTAGAATACCAAGTCCAAATTGGCCCTATTTCGAATACACTTCCCATAAAAACCAGGGATAGGGATAAAAGCCCTAAAACAAGCAAAAGAGCACCTTTCCAATGATTCATTAAGAAAACTCCAACAGAGGAAGCTTTGTTCTTTCGCCTTTCTATTTTATAATCAACTACTGCTTTACGATAAATATTCTCTATAATACTGAATTCATCTGAACTGCCCAAAATAATTTTCGCTTTGTGGTATGCCTGCTCCAGTTTAACTAACCAAGCGTCGATGTTTTCACCACCCGCTTCAATATTAGTTGCAGCTAAGATAATAAATTCATAAATGTCTTCTTTTGTGTTAGGCATAACGAAATGTCGAATCAAAGATTCTTTTTCTTCAAAAGATTCTGCTGATTCTAATTTGTTAGAGAAATCCAAGATGTAATTTGTTGTTTTTGAATTTCTAAGTTCATAACCGCATGTAGGACAAATGGTAACAAATGAATTAAGGAGTTCTCCACAACTAGGACATTTATGTAAGTCCCCCTCGTATACACATTCTCTTTGTGATTGATTATCATTATTAATAATCAAAACTGGAAATCCACACTTGGTGCAAAAACTAGCACCTTCCTTGATTTTACTACCGCAATTCACGCAAAAAGACATATATTCCACTCCACTCAAATCTCTACTCATTATTATATACTGTCCAATAATCAGTTGTCAATGAAAAACGCAAAGAAACTGATGAAAAATCGCATCTTCTTGAGAAATATTATTATAAACTATTATTAATACTTACAAATCTCAGCTGCAGATTAGCCGCATTTGAAAAAAGTCTTTGAAATGACAGCAAAAAGAAACAAATCTCTTCAGTTTGCCCCGAAAAGCACTCCTTTTTGCAAAATGTTGTGATTCGGGATCAAATGATGTAGAATCGACCCGGGAAAAGTAACACATTTATCAAATTTATCTTGACATTTCGAGGGTGAGATGCTATACTAATTCTCGCACGAAAAGGAGTGCCGCACATGTGCGCGACACCTCATCGTACAACTTCAT
>CACZQX010000324.1 GCA_902783445.1 uncultured Lachnospiraceae bacterium | reverse complement strand
ACGCCACATCGGATGTTTTTGATAAGTTTGCGAAGGGTCTTGAAAAGTTCGTAAATGCAGTCATAGGATTTTTTACGGGAATAATTATGGCTTTTATTCCTGCGCAGGATACGCAAACTAAGCCTGAGCAAAAGGAAGAAAACAGCGAATTGAAGGAAGAGGATTTACAAGAAGCGGTTGAGGAAATCAACAACATTCTTTATGAAAAAAGCGACCTTGAACTGGAAAATGAGGGCGTGGAAGATCTGGGATACGTAAATACATTGGATGATGATGAAGATTACGACCCCGGATACACGGAAGAAGACATTGCAAGGTATTTGAAAGAAGGAGATTTTGATGCCATTACACGTGTTGTTACGGCCAACGGCAGAAAAAAGAGTGCACATTCAACATCTCTTTCCACGGTTTACGACAGAAGGGGATTGACCGAAAGAATGCAGGTTGATGCCAGAGACGAAGCAAGGCTTAAAGGAGAACAGACAAGAGAAAAGTTCATAAAAAGAATCTAGCTAATAACTATGATAAGATATAGTTATAAATGGTCAACAAAAAAAGAGTTGCAAATTAAAAAATAACTACTTATAATGAAAAAAGTGTAAAAGGGGACTTTGTCTAAACGGGAATGAAGGGGATTCTTCAGACAAAGTAAGGGAAAATTTCGTGATTTTCAGGGTTATATCAATTAAAAGGAAATAGGTGAAAAGCATGGAAAAGTATGACAAGAGAAGATGGCTTGTGCTTATCGCAAGCTGTGTTATCAACTTCTTTATCGGAACACTTTATGTATGGAGCGTTTTCAGCGGTCCTATGGCAGAATATCTTTCCGCAAAGAACGGTGTTGAACTTATTGCGGAAGATCTCGGAATCGTGTTCTCAATCGGTAACAGTGTAGGATTTATTACAATGATTGCCGGCGGATTCATTACCGCAAAGCTTGGCTCAAAACTTGTTGTTTTGGTAGGCGGTATTTTATTCGGACTTGGTTTTGTAATCTGCGGTTTTGCATCGGGCGTTGGCGGACTTATCGTTGGTTACGGCCTCTTTACAGGTCTTGCCATGGGTCTTGTTTACGGTGTTACCATTAACAATACAGTTAAATTCTTCCCTGATAAAAAGGGATTTGCGGGCGGCGTTGCTACTGCAGCATACGGCGTAAGCTCGGTTGTATGGCCACCGGTTGTTCAGTCTATGATTGAAGGAAGCGGTGTTACATCAACATTCAAGATTGTTGGTATTATGACAATTGTTGTAATCGTTGTTATGTCATTCCTTATTACAAAATGTCCTGACGGATATGCACCTAAGGGATGGACACCTAAGGCTACGGCAACTACTGTTTCCGCAACAGAGAACAAGAACTGGAAACAGATGATTACATCAAAATTCTTCTATATTATGATGGCAATGTTATTCGCAGGTGCTTTATCGGGTATGATGATGATTTCATCAGCTAAACCAATCGGTATGAACATGATGGGATTTGAACCTGCATTTGCTGCCTTACTTGTATCCATCATTGCACTTTTCAATGCTCTTGCAAGAATCGGTGGTGGATTTGTATCTGATAAGCTTGGTAGAATAAATACTCTTTTAATCGTATTTATTGTTTCGATAGTAGCTTTGGTTTGCCTCTTCTTCGGCGGACAGAACATGTCAGTACCGCTCTTTATTATAGGTATTATCCTTACAGGTATTTGCTTTGGTTGCTTTATGGGTATTTACCCGGGCTTCACAATGGAAATGTTTGGAGCAAAGAATCAGGGTGTAAACTATGGTATCATGTTTATCGGTTTCTCCCTTGCAGGTCTTATTGCACCTATGATTGTTAAGAGTGTATACGGATCAACGGGAACATACCTTATGGCATTCTTAATCGCCATTATCGTTGCGGCTGTTGGTTTCGTACTTTCACTTCTCTTTAAGGCAATGGCTAAAAAAGCAAAATAAATAATTCTATAAAAAATAAACGTTCGGAGTTGCAGCTTTAAGCTCGCCTCCGGACGTTTTTATATTGCTGATTATTTGTTGCTTGCGGGAGAAACGTTAAATGAAGAAAGAAATTTCTTCAAAGGTAGAGTTTCTCTTTTTGGGTTCCATGCGCATATGATTCCGTTTGT
>CACZQX010000323.1 GCA_902783445.1 uncultured Lachnospiraceae bacterium | reverse complement strand
GTATTTTAAAGATATCAAAAGAGGTTGTCAAAATAAAAATAAACTATGCGGAAAAACCGCTTAAAGAAAATATTCTTTGAAAAGCATTTAGTTCGTAAGTGATTTTTGAAAAGTGGCTATTGTCCATCGCCGAATACAGTGGGAATAGAAAAAGCGGTATAAAAAAGGTATAAAAAAGCTCACTTTTAAAAATAAAATAAATTTATTAAATGATTGTACCTTCTCTCACCTTACAACGTATATATAGATAGAACGGCAGATATAAAGCTTACCCACCAAGATGGAAATTAATAAGAATGATATTTATAATACAAAGGATTTTATTAACTTTCTTAGATGGATAAGTGAAAATAGTAACTTCTTTTTCACGAGGGTGGCTATCATTGAATGTAAGCGTGAAGAAAGGGGCGTGAAAAGTACAAAATATAATTTTAAAAAACATATTGACTCTTGATGCTTGAGTTGACAATCATATGAATTGGATTTATAATTGAAAAAGTATTTTCGGAATTTATGGTGTATTTTTTCATAAAAGATGCTTGTAATATTCTTTATAAGGATGAATATAAAACAGGCTCATATTTATGAAGGTGGCCATAGAGCAGAGGCTTAAACAGGCTTAGAAGAATATGCCGTATGTAGTGAAATCCTCTCTGAAAATCAATTGTATTCGACTTTTTAATAATATTGAATGCAAAGGAGAGAGGCGGTAAAATGAAATTAAAGTACACCTTTGAAACCATGCAGCTTGATGATAATGTTGTTGCTGTACCGGTCGGTCCGGATTCACAGGATTTTAGTGCGGCGATAAGGCTGAACAACAGTGCGGCAGAGATTTTTGAACTCTTAAAAGAAGATGTTACTGAAGAGCATATAGTTTCTGTTATGATTCAACGTTACGGAAACGAAAGAAATGAAGTAGCAGATTTTGTTCATGAGTTTCTTGAAGGTCTCAAAAAGGAAGCTGTTTTGGTGTAGTGATGGAAATCATACGAGAAGGAAAAAAAACAGTATCAACATATTGGGGGGAACAACCTCATAAGGATTTAGAATATCGTCTTATTAAGTATCATGTGAAGACACAAGTTGATGATAAGGTCTTGCTTCTGAATTCTGTAACAGGAGAATTAGTACTGTTATCACAGGATGAAGTTGAAATTCTGGAACATCTTCCTGGAAAAGTATCTATTCAGGTGGATGACTTAATCAAACGCCGCTTTCTGGTGCCGGTTGATTATGATGAGTGGAGGTCTGTTAATCAATTACGTGCAATATTCAGGAAAATGGATTCCCCAAAACACATTACCGGATATTCTATTCTTCCGACAACCGGATGCAATGCACGATGTTTTTACTGTTTTGAAAGCGACTATCCGAAGAAATCTATGTCGTCGGAAATGGTCGAAAAAGTAGTTGGATATATAGAAGCAAACCATGGTGGAGAGAAAATCTTGATTAACTGGTTTGGCGGAGAGCCAATGCTTGGCCATGTACGAATCAGCCAAATTTGTGATTTATTGACAAAGAAAAACATAGAATATGATTCTTCTATGATCTCCAACGGATCACTTTTTACTAAAGAACTTGCACGAGAGGCAAGGGAGAAATGGCATTTGCGACGCATTCAAATTACTTTGGATGGTTCAGAAGAGGTGTATAATAAAGCTAAGGCTTATGTTGACTTTTTAGGCAATCCATATTATCGGGTTTTGGACAATGTTGGATATTTATTAGATCAAGGTGTTCGTGTTAATATACGATTGAACCTGGATTTACATAATTTTGAGGACATTCCGAAGGTTATTGACGATTTAGCTGATAGATATGGTGGAAGAGACAATTTCCATGTATATGTTCATGAGTTGTTTGAGGATGAGGGATTTAGCCCTGTTCATCATTCAAGAGATGAAAAAAGAATGATTGAAAATACAAGAACTCAATTGGAAACATATATTGTTGAGAAAAATTGTCAATGTGATGCAAAAGATGATCAGGAAATAGGCAGTCTTCCTTCTTTAAAACATGTTTATTGTATGGCTGATAATCCTGGAAGCATATTAATAAATCCAATAGGTCAACTTGGGAAGTGTGAACATCATATTT
>CACZQX010000322.1 GCA_902783445.1 uncultured Lachnospiraceae bacterium | reverse complement strand
TGATTGGGTTTTTACAAACAGCAACAGTGAATGGATATCTTTTATTGATAGTGACGATTGGGTACATCCTCAATATTTTGAGGGGATGATTAAATCAGCTGAAAGATTCGGTACAGATATCACCGCCTGCAAATACAACAATTCAGAAGGCTATACTGATTTTGAGGATATTCCCGAGTTTGATATATGCCTGGTTGATGTAGAGGACTTTTTTGTCAACAAAAACACCATAGCAACGGTTGCTTGGGGAAAAATATATAAGAAAGAATATTTTCGGCAAACAAGATATCCGTTTGCAAAGCTAAACGAAGATGAGTTTGTCACGTTTAAATTGTTATTCAAAAATGAGAAAATTACATATATTAATAATCCATTGTATTTTTATTTTCAAAATGCAAGCGGAATCATGAAATCTGAATGGAATCCCAAGAAGCTTGATGCACTTGAAGCACTTGATGAACAGTATTGTTTTTTCAAAAAATCGCCCTATCAAAACGCCTTCAAGTGTGTGGTAGAAAAATATATTTGGTTTCTAAGAGAAAACTATGACTGCATTCGAAATTGCAGTGGTTATTATGAAAAAGAGAAAACTATAGCCGACATAAGAAAGAACCTTCGAAAATGTTTGAGTCAAAATTGTATTGAAAAAACCATAGAAAAAAACGAGCGGTTATATTCCATTGCATATCCGCATTTGATAAAGCTATATTTTTTCAAAAAACGGGTAAAAAAGAAAATCAAACGAATTACCTCTAAATAACAGGAGTGGAAATATGCCAGAAGTAAGCATTATTGTCCCAGTATACAATGTTGAAAAATATCTTCGAGAATGTATCGACAGCATTTTAAATCAAACATATCAGGATTTTGAGCTGATACTTATTGATGATGGTTCTAAGGATAAAAGCGGAGAAATCTGTGACGAATATGCAAAGATATATAATAACATAACTGTGGTTCATCAAAAGAATCAAGGACAGGCGGCTGCAAGAAACAATGGAGTGAAGATTTCCAAAGCTTACTGGATAATGTTTGTGGACAGCGATGATGTAATTCATCCGGATTTATTGCAGTTTCTCTATAAAGCTGCTACAGAAACAGACTCTGGGATGGCTGTGACAGAACGGGTTAAAGCAAAGACAATTCCTGTTGATTTTTTTCGGCAGTATATTTTTAAATGTAAGGTAGAAAAAACCATTCCTAAAAAATTAGAGGAGTTTTACGATAATAGTCAGTTCTATTACTGGGCGCCTTTCCCTTCTATAATTAAGAAAAGCGTTGTTCAAAGGGTGCCCTTCCCCGAAGGCAGAATATACGAAGATAATGCGATAGGATGTCAGCTGTTGTATTATGCAAACTCTCTGGCTGTTGTTCCATATTGTATGTATTATTATAGAGAGAATCCGTTTGGAACGATGAATCAACCGCTAACTGAAAAGAAGTTGGACTATCTTTGGGCGATAGAAGAACAGATAAAATTCTATAAAGAATTGCATTACGAAAAAATGTGCAAAAAAATAACGAGCGAGCTGTTAGGTTCAACGCTATATTATTATAATCAATGCGAGAAAGAAAACAATAAAGAGTTGGGTGCAATAGTTAAGAAGAAATTGGCACGTTTTTTAAGCCAATACAAAAAGAATATTAAAGATACTGATAAAAGCATAGAAAGAAAAATTGATAAGATATTGAAACCACGTATTTATAGGATAAAAAAAATACTGAAAATATATTAAGCGAGACATAAACCATGATACCTAAAAAAATACACTATTGTTGGATTGGCGGCAATCCGCTTCCAAAATCAGCACAAAAATGTATAGCAAGCTGGAAGAAGTATTGCCCTGATTATGAAATTATAGAGTGGAATGAAAGCAATTATGATTTCACAAAAAATCAGTATATGAAGGAAGCCCTTGAAGCAAAAAAATGGGGGTTTGTTCCGGATTACGCAAGACTGGATATTATCTATCAGCACGGCGGCATTTATTTGGATACAGATGTTGAAATCATCAAATCGTTCGATCCTCTTTTGAAGAATAAGGGATTTGCAGGTTTTGAATCCGAAAAGAATGTGAATTTCGGACAAGGCTTTGGTGCAGAAACTGGAAATCCGGTTATAAAAAAGTTGATGGATAGTTATGAAAATTTGAGATTCAAAAATGATGACGGATCATTAAATATGATTGCTTCACCAAAATTAAATACGGATACGTTAGTTGAATTGGGTTTAAAGCAGGATAATACAAAGCAGGAACTAATGGATTACTTTTCTATTTATCCTATTGAGTATTTTTGCCCGAAGTCAATAAATGATGGTATTATACGCAAAACTGACAATACATACTCTATCCATCATTTTGACGCATCCTGGTTTGATGATGAAAAACAGAAAGAGAAATTAGAGCGTTGGAAAAGAAAACAAAAACGCGCTAAGCAAAAAGCCCGTAGAGCAAAAGCAAAATCTGCGTTTGTAAAGGTTTTTGGTGAGAACACTTATAAGAAAATCAGAGGAAAAGATAAAGAGGAGAGCTAACATGTCAGCATTCAGCGGAGCAACATTAATGATAACAGGCGGTACGGGTTCGTTCGGCAACACTGTACTTAAACATTTTTTGACAACAGACATTGGAGAGATCCGCATTTTCTCACGCGACGAGAAGAAGCAGGACGATATGCGCCATGATCTGCAGGCGCGTTTTCCCAATCATGCAAATAAGGTCAAATTCCACATCGGCGATGTGCGCAATGCGCAGTCGATCAGAGATGCGATGTGGGGC
>CACZQX010000321.1 GCA_902783445.1 uncultured Lachnospiraceae bacterium | reverse complement strand
TTATAAAAAGAGGTAGAAAAAATGGCTGGATACAAAATTACAAAAAAAGATGGCTATTATACTTACACAGCACCTGGTCACAATGAGTGCAAATGCACAAGACTTCATGATCCACAGGATGTTGATAATGGACGTCTTATCAATGGCTTGACACACTTCCTTCCTGCAGGTGGTGGTACAGAATTCGCAGCTAACCCTGCTGAATCAATTTACTATATCATCCACGGAAAAATGGAATTCGAAGGCGAAGATCATGTTAAAACTGTTCTTGAAGCAGGTGACAGTGTTCATATCGCAGGTGGTTCACCAAAATGCGTAACAAACGTTGGTCCTGATACAGCACAGATGCTTGTTATTCTTTTACCACCGGCTCAGTAGAGATTAATTTAATATTTAAATATAAAACAAGAGCGGATATTCCGCTCTTGTTTTATATTTAAAATAATTATTTCGTTATAATAATTCCAGCGCAATTAAGGTCGTTGGCAAGGTCGTATATATTGCCGTTTTGGATGCTTACTACCGTAGGTCTTAAAATACAAGTATATGTATTTTTGATTACGACCGCTTTTTCTCCGTTACTTAAATTTACAATGGAGTTTACCGGATAAAGGATTACGCTTCTTAAGAAACAATTGAGAGAATCAAAATCTATTTCGTCCGTCATGGACATCAAAATTTCAACAGCTTCGTTTTTTGCAAAAGCTTTTTTATAAGGTCGGTCAGTAACCAGGGCATCAAATATATCCGCAACCGTAAGAATTTTAGCATATTCGCTGATGCGACATCCGCTGGCGCGATGAGGGTATCCACTGCCGTTTATCTTTTCGTGATGCTGCAAAACAGCCATTTTAACAGAATCGGAAATATCTTTTTTATTTTCCAAAAGCTGAAAACCATAAAGAGAATGGTTTTTCATCTCTTCAAATTCATTATCGGTAAGCTTACCGGGCTTAAGTAATATTTCGTTTGGAATCTTGGTTTTGCCAAGATCATGAAGAAGACCGGCGATACCTATATCGTAGATTCTGCTATCGGAATAGCCCTTGTTTTTGGCCATAACCATAGCAATTGATGCAACATCCACACTGTGTTTAAATGTATATTCATCACTGACTTTAAGGGCGTCAATATCAAAGGCCAAAGCATCGTTATTGGTAATGGCGTCCATCAAATCATCGGCTATACGTCTGGTTGTATCGGAAAATTCTTTGGATGATGTATCGTCAAAAAGCTTTCTGATGCCGTTTTCAACATGACTTTTAATTGTTGAATTAAGGGCCATCTTCTTTTTGTCCTGAATCATGTTTTCTTTAACGATTTTTCTGATATGAGCGGGAACAACAATTTTCCGGTCTTTACTGCAATCCCAAAAATCATCGTCACCCACAAAAGCGCCGTCGAGACCTCGAGAGCGCATGGAAAGAATTATATAATTGTCAAGAATTGTTCCTCTGTTAATAAGCTTTCTGCCCCTGGAATCCGTAACATGTTCCGCAACACGCATTCCGGCTTCAAGCTTATTAATACTTACAAAAACTTTTCTTGCCATAAAAACAGACCTACCTAAAAATAAAGCATAATAATAAATTATAGCTTAAAAAAATATAACATAATTATTAATTATGATTAAATATTTTACTCCTTTGATATAATTAAATCAAGTTTTTACTTGCGCTTTCCTTGAGTTTCAAAAGAGGAACGGCAGGACTGTAAAGCCAGCCTTGATAAAAGTCGCAACCAAGCTTAACAAGCATTTCTTTTTGATCTTCGTTTTCAACATATTCGGCAACCACTTCAAAACCGAGTTCCGTTGAAAGACTTGTAATGGATGCGATTATCTTTTCACTTCGTGTATTAGTTAACATATCTTTAACTATGGCTCCGTCAAGCTTAACCTGATCGAATAGATTACGTTGAAGATATTTGATGGATGTGCTTCCCATTGAAAAGTCGTCAATGGCAAGCAAAAAACCGGCTTCTTTCCACCAATTGAAATGTTCCAAGGTGGCTTGGTTGAAAGAAATTGCAATTTGTTCCGTAACCTCTATACATACATTTTTAGGTATTATAGATCCCTGAATTACAAGGCCGTTTAAAAGAGCGTTAAACTTATCCGATTGGGTTGCAAGCGGAGTAAAGTTTACGGAAACACGGAAGTCATCTCCCATAGTTTCCAAAATATAATGCATATCGTCCGCAACCTTTTGGATAATAAGGCATTCCAAATCCTCCAAAATATTAATTTCTTTTGCAAGCTGGATAATAAGCGGAGGATAAATAAAGCCGTAAAGCGGGTGCTCCCATCTTAACAAAGCTTCAGCACCGATACATTCGCCGTGAGCATTAAATTGCGGCTGATAATATATTTGAAATTGGTGTTTTCTTACCATTATCCTCAATTCTTCCGAAAGAGAACGCGCAACGACACCAAGATGTGTGCTTTGGTCGAGAAGATTGATGTTTTCGTTGGTTTCTTCGGCTCGTTTCAAGGTCATAACAAGGCTTTCCATTTGGATATGTGCGTTTTTAACCTTTTGCCTGTCAAAGATTTTTACAAAAGGAAGATAAATTAAAAATCCGATTATAAGATTTATTGCTTGCATAATAGTTCCCGCAATGGAACCCGTTGCAATATAGCCCGACAGAAAAATCGGGGTTGTCCATTCAACAGGATTTGATACGTAAGGAACCCAGCCCATATAAGTTGCAAATGTGGTGGTCAAAGTGAACACTATAGGTGTAATGATAAAAGGTATAAAAAGGGTAGGGTTAAAACAAATCGGAAGACCGAAAACAATCGGTTCATTCATGTTGAAAATAGCGGGAAAGACAGAAAATCCGGCAAGGTATTTATTGCTCTTTCTTTTTGAAAAAAACAGTAAAGCAAGAATAAGACAAGTGGTTGCACCGCACCCCCCCATTAAAGCGAATGAGTCAAAAAAAGTTTTTGAAAATACTTGAGTAGGTTCAAAGCCGTATTTTACCAAGGCTTCGTTGATTAGTTGACCCGGAACGAAAACTTGATCTGATATATCTTGCAAAATATTGCCGCCATGAATGCCAAAAAACCATAAAATATGAGTGAAAAACATAAATAAAATTGCAGAAGGTAAGCAGCAGCTGGCGTTGTTAAATCCTTTGTCAAAAGCAAGAAGGAGTAACTCGTTAATGCTGGATATATCAAAAATAGCTCTTAAAAGAATCATAATCAGTGCGAAAAGCAAAACGATTACTGAACATGGAATCAAAATGTTGATAGCGGATTTAAAGTGACCGTCCGCACCGTTTGTGTAGATAAGAAAATTTCCTTTTGATTTTGATTGAATCAAATGATATAAAAAGGAAGCCAAAAGGGCACAAACAATGGCTGTAAATGTTCCCCTGACACCAAAATTATCTATTGTAAATTTATAAGAACCCACACCGGAAAAAATCAAAAAGCAGATAAGAGACGTAATTATGGATCCGTAATTTGAATTAGTGGATGTGGGATTTGAAAAAATTCGATTGTAGTTTGCCGAAATGGCACAACAAAGATAAATAGCAAACAAGCCGGTGGTTGCATTGATAATAATTGTAAACAAATCTCGCAAAAAACCGCCTGCAAATTCTGTTATAAATTGTTGATATGCTTCAATGGGAAATGATTTAAATATTAAAGCAAAGCATCCGATGAGAATAATAGGTATAACCATAATAAGCCCACTTTTTATACATTGAAAAAGTCGGATCTCGCTTATTCTATTAAAGAAGTTAACGGAAACTCGCTCATTACCATAGCGATTAAGAAGTTCTTTTTCCGATGAACTATACTCTCTCATACCCGCTCCTTAAGATTTACCCATAAAAAATACATTATTATAATAACACGAATTCGGCAAAAAATTCAACTATTTTGAACATTTGTAAGGAAATGACAGACAAATTTTAAAAATCATTTATAAAAAAGTCAAAATCATGAATAAAAATGTGATACAATAACATTGGTACTCCCTAAGGGTTAAGGAGGCTTGCAAGTGTATATTAAAGACTATTTAAAGGAAAACATACTATTAACCGACGGCGCCATGGGCACCTATTTTGAAGAATTGAACTTTGATAAAGGCAGAGTTTGCGAAGAATGCAATATTACGGATCCTGATTTGATTAAACAGATCCATCTGCGATATATAAAAAGCGGAGCAAGGCTTATAAGAACCAACAGCTTTGCTTTAAACAGGCAGTTTGCCATAGACAGAAGAATAGATGATAAGTTGGCTCAGGAAAGCTATCTTAGGACATCTGTAAAAAAAGCTTACGAAATTGCTCGGGAAGCAGCCGATGAAAGCGAAAATGAAATTTATATTGCGGCGGATATCGGGCCTATTCCAAAGAAACTGTTTGAGGATGAAAGCTTGGATAAAATGAGTGAATACAGGTTTATTGTTGATGCATTTTTGGATGCGGGAGCTTGTATTTTCAACTTTGAAACTTTCGGCAGCGCAAAAGAAGTAAAAGAACTTGCCGTATATATAAAAGAAAAATGTCCGACAGCTTTTGTTATGCTTAGTTTTGCAACAAACAGAATGGGCTATACCACAAAAGGCCACAGCTTAAAAAGGCTTTTGGAGGAAGTGTCGCAGATTAAAGAAATAGACAGCGTGGGTTGCAATTGCCTTATCGGTGCGAGCCATATGTATGATATTTTAAAGAATCTGGAGTTTTATGATACACAAAGCCTGCAGGTTCTCCCAAACAGCGGATATCCGGATATAGTAAGAGGAAAAACCGTATATTCCGACAGCAGCGAATGGTTTGCAAAAAAGTTGGAGCAAATCATAGATTTGGGCGCCGATATAGTGGGGGGATGTTGCGGAACAAGCCCAAAACATATCGAAGCCTTGGCTAAAATAATTAAGGGCAAAAAGCCCGTGGCCAAAGCTTTAATTAGCCAAAAAAGCGAAGAAAAGTGCGTTAACAAAACAAGAAACAACGAATTTCTAAGAAAACTGGAGGCCGGAAAAAAAGTAATAGCCGTTGAGCTTGATCCACCTTTCGATCAGAATGCGGAAAAGGTAGTTGAAGGTGCTTTTAAACTTAAAAAACACGGCGCAGACATAATAACCATTGCGGATTCTCCGCTTGCAAGAGCCAGGGCCGATTCGGTGCTTTTGGCAAGCAAAGTTGCATCCATGGTGGATATTGATGTTATGCCTCATATAGCATGCAGAGACAGAAACAAAATCAGCATGCATTCCGTGCTTTTGGGAGCTCATATAAACGGCATAAGAAACTTTATGGTTGTAACGGGAGACCCGGTGCCTACGGCCGAAAGAGAAGAAACAAAAGCGGTATTTGATTTTAATTCCGTTTCTTTTATGGAATACATAAACCAAATCAATAAGGATATGTTTACGGATGATGCTTTTGCCTACGGCGGTGCTTTAAACCAGGGACGAAAAAACGTGGACAAAAACATAGAACGTATGCAAAAAAAGATTGATGCGGGTGCATCATGGTTCCTTACACAGCCGATTTATTCGGAGGAAGATATAGAAACCATCAAATACATAAAAGAAAAAACAGACACTAAAATATTATGCGGTCTTATGCCTTTGGTAAGCTACAAAAATGCCGTGTTTATTAAAAACGAAATGCCGGGAATTGATGTGCCGGACGAGGTTGTGGCTCTTTATAATCCGGACATATCAAAACAAGAGGCACAGGATATTGCGGTAAAAATCACTAAAGACATAATGAAGAAACTTGAAAGCATAGCAGACGGATACTATTTTATGGTGCCTTTTAACAGGGTAATGCTTATCTGCGATATTTTAGACAGTATGTAAAAGGAAATAACAGTGAATAAGAAAGAATTTTATGAACTTACAAAAAATAAATTAATATATCTGGATGGAGCAACGGGAAGCAATTTGCAAGCCCAGGGTATGCCTACGGGAGTTTGCCCGGAAAAGTGGATGTTGGAAAATGAGGATCTGGTTATTAATCTTCAAAGAGAGTTTGTAAAAGCCGGCTCAAATATTGTATATGCTCCTACTTTTACGGCCAACAGAATAAAATTAAAAGAATACGGCTTGGAAAAGGACATAGCAAGAATCAACGAAGAGCTTCTGGCGCTTTCAAAAAAAGCCGTGGAAAATAAGGCATTTGTGGCAGCGGATATGACCATGACCGGGCGCCAGTTGGAGCCTGTGGGAGATATGCCTTTTGAAGAACTTGTGGATGTATATAAAGAACAGGCAACCATTCTTTCAAAAGCAGGCGCAGATCTTTTCGTTGTGGAAACCATGATGAGCATCAAAGAAGCAAGAGCGGCTTTGATTGCAATAAAAGAAGTATGCGATTTGCCGGTTATGGTTACATTGTCCTTTAGGGAAGAAGGAAGAACATTTTACGGAACAAGTCCCGAAGCGGCGGTGGTAACACTGCAGAGTTTGGGTGCGGATGCTATAGGCGCAAACTGCTCTACGGGCCCGGACAGCATGGTTGACATAATATCAAGAATGAAAAAATATGCTTCGGTTCCGATTATTGCAAAACCAAATGCGGGTCTTCCAAGACTTGAAGAAGGAAAAACCGTTTATACAATGGAAAAAGAAGATTTTGCGGATTGGTCTCTTAAACTTGTAAAGGCCGGCGCATCCATTATCGGCGGATGTTGCGGAACAAGACCGGATCATATAGAAGAAGTCGTAAAAAAAACAAAGGATGTTAAATTGCCAAGCTTTAAAGTATGCGAAAACGGCGTTTTATCTTCAGAAACGGATATTGTTGAAATAGATAAGGACGCTCGTTTTATTGTAGTGGGAGAAAGAATTAATCCTACGGGTAAAAAAGCTTTTCAAGAATCTTTACGAAAAAAAGATACATCCATAGCTGTAAAAATGGCGGAGGAGCAGGCGGAAAAAGGTGCAAAAATTCTTGATATCAACGTGGGAATGGCAGGAATAAACGAAAAGGAAATGATGGTTAAAGTGATAGAAGACGTGGGCCTTGGCGTTTCACTTCCTCTGTGCATAGACTCAAGTTATCCGGATGTGGTGGAAGCGGCATTGCGAATTTATCCCGGCAGGGCTTTGATTAATTCAATTTCCTTGGAAAGCGTAAAAGTAAAAGAGCTTATGCCAATTGCCAAGAAATACGGTGCAATGTTTATTTTGCTGCCGGTTTGTGATGAGGGCATGCCAAAAAGCTTGGAAGAAAAAAGAAAAATTATAGATGAAGTCTTGGATATAGCAAAGAAAGAAGGCTTTGACAAAAAAGATATAATTGTGGACGCTTTGGTGGGAACCGTGGGCGCCAATATAAATTCAGCGAAAGAAAGTATAGAATTAATCAGATATTGCAAAGAAGAGGCAGGTCTTGCAACAATATGCGGTCTTTCAAATATTTCTTTCGGTTTGCCGGGTCGCCCTCTTGTAAACAGCGCATATGCCGCAATGGTAATAAATGCGGGCCTTACAATGGCTATAGCAAATCCCTCAAACGAAATGTTGATGGATGCGGTTTATGCGGCAGATATGCTTGCGGCAAAGGCCGGTGCCGATTTCGCATATATAGAAAGAGTGGAGAATGCTCCGGAAAAAGAAATAATCATTAAGGAAAAAAGTCCTGAAAAAGCCAAAGAAAAAGACTCTGAATCTTCTGTTTTTACGGCAGTATTAAAGGGTAACAAAACAGGCATCGTAAATGAAATAAGCGATGCATTAAAGACTAAAAGTCCGGAAGAGATTATTAATGAAGACATGATTCCCGCAATAAAAAAAGTGGGGGATCTTTTTGAAATGCAAAAATATTTTCTCCCGCAGTTAATGTCAAGCGCCGAAGCAATGAAAATAGGCGTGGACTATTTGGAACCTAAATTATCAAAGAAGAATAGCGGTGCGGCAAGTAAAACAGTCGTTATTGCGACGGTTGAAGGAGATGTGCATGATATCGGCAAAAATTTGGTTGCCCTCATGATGAAAAACTACGGTTTTAAGGTAATCGACTTGGGGAAAGATGTTCCGAAAGAACTGATTGTGGACAGGGCAATAGAAGAAAATGCCGATGTTATAGCCCTTTCAGCCTTAATGACAACCACAATGGTTCGAATGGAAGAGCTGATTAAATATGTTAAGGAAAAAAATCTTGATATAAAGGTAATTATAGGCGGAGCGGTTGTTACGCAAGAATATGCCGATGAGATAGGGGCGGACGGATATTCAAAGGATGCGGCAGCTGCGGCAAAGCTTGTGGACGGTTTAAAATACAATAAAAAGAATGATTAAAAAATAGTCTAAAGGCAAGGTTTGTGGTAGAATATATCTAGATGTATTTGATGTATAAAAAAGAAGGTAGGTTGACATTTGTCAACCCTGTTTGGGGAATTTTATGAGAAAAAAATTAAAAAGATTTATTATATTCATTCTGTGTTTTATTGCGGGAACAATCATGGTGCCCGCAATAGTTTCGGGTGCCGATGCATCGTCTGATATTATCAATATCTATTGTTACGATGATTTGGAAAAAATAAAAGATAATCCCTCGGCTTCCTATCGACTTATGAGCGACATAGATTTTACGGATAAAGACTGGGAACCCGTTAATTTCAGCGGAAGTTTTGACGGAAACGGTCATGCGCTTTTAAATGTAAAAGTCACAAGCACTACTAAGGATACAAGGCTTACATATGACGGAAATATGATAAGCTATGATACTCATTTTGCGGGATTTTTCGGCATATTGGAAAATGCAAACATCAAAAATCTCAAACTCCTTGGTATCGAAGTGGACGTAACAACAAAAGAAGATTGCTTTGCGGCCTGTCTTGCGGGATTTATGGAAAACAGCCAAATCGATTCTTGCGAGATATACGGAAAAGTAACTCTTAAAGTTCAAGATAAAATGTTCGGTGTTGGCGGCATTGCGGGCTTTGGAAACGGAAGCATCAAAAACACCGACGCCAATACAACGTTGGTTTGCGTGGACGAAGATAAAGAAAACAAAGACGAACAATTTATGGGCGGAGCTTATTGCGCTGGCTACATAGATTTGGACGGCAATACCGTAACAATAGACGGATATGATTCCGACCACGGATACGTACATGACGGCGGACTTGTGGGAATGTATATTTTGTATCCGGCAGACACGTCTTATTCGGGATATATTAATAATAACAAAGTTAAAGGCGCCATTCATTTCTTTGAAGACAATACAGACAGAAGAGCTTATTGCAGCGAATGTGTCGGTGAAGTTATGAATTGGACATACGATTTTAGCGGAAATACAACAGACTTTACAAGGGATGAGGTGTTTGACTATTCAAAGGATTTATATCCTCACGGAAATTGCGAAAATACGGAATTTCGAACCACTCAATCACCGGCAACTTGTGATGAATACGGCTATACAAACTATATCTGCGATACGTGCGCATATGCATACAAAGGCAATTTCACACCAAAGCAGCATGTGGTAAGACAGTGGGCCGAGTTTAGAGAAGCTACGGCCACGGAAGTGGGACTTAACTCCGGTGAGTGTTCCCTTTGCGGAGAAACCGTGTACGAAGAAGCCGGCTTTGACACATCCAAAGGGATTGATGACAAAGACGAGGCTGCAACGAAAGTTAAAGAAGAAAAACACATTTCCAAACTTCCGATAATAATCATTATAGTTATTGTTGCGCTGTTTTTAACGGTGCTTATAATAAGAACTTACAATATTAACAAAAGAAAAAAAAGAAGACGTAAGAAAAATACGAATTCAAGGAGGTAAAACTATGAGATATTCAATTGAGGGAGAACCTTTGCCGGTAGTCATCTGCGAACTTGAGGCAGGTGAAGGCATGAAATGCGAAAACGGAGCAATGGGCTGGATGTCACCTAATATGGTTATGGAGACAAAAGGCGGCGGATTTGGTAAGATGCTTGGACGTGCTTTCTCTGGTGAGAGCATTTTCTTAAACTACTATACAGCACAAAACGGACCGGGTATGATTGCTTATCCGTCATGCATGCCGGGCAGCATCAGAGCATACGAAATCGGACCGGGAAAAGAAATCATAGCTCAGAAAAAAGCTTTCCTTGCAGCTACAATGGGTGTTGAACTTTCCGTTCACTTCCAGAAAAAGCTTGGCGCAGGCTTCTTTGGCGGCGAAGGCTTCATTATGGAAAGACTTTCGGGACAAGGTATGGCATTCTTGGAATTTGACGGCTATATTAAAGAATACAATCTTCAGCCGGGACAGCAAATAGTAGTGGATACAGGTTATACCGCTGCAATGGATGCTTCTGTAAATATGGAAATCAGAAGCGTTGGCGGTGTTAAAAACGCACTCCTTGGCGGTGAAGGCTTCTTTAATACTGTTCTTACGGGCCCGGGACGTGTATGGATTCAGTCAATGCCTGTTGCAAAACTTGCGGACAGCATAAGACCATTTATGCCTTCAGGTCACTAAAATGAGTAAAATAGCCATTATAGGTGCCGGACTTTCGGGCTTGACTGCCGCCATCTATTTAAAAGAACAAGGCCATGACGTATGCATATACGAAAAGAACGACTATGTGGGAGGAAGGCTCATATCCAAAGAAGGAAATGAGACCTACCTCGAAAACTACATAAGAGGACTGGCGGGCTGTTCGAAGAATGATAAAATGTACGAAGTCTGGGAGCACATAGGGGCAATTAAAGATACAAAATTTATAAGGCTTAAACGTTTTCACAGTGTAAAATCGGGAAATGACGAGCTTGTCTTCTGGCGAGATACACAAAGAAGCAAAAAAGAAATGATAGCAAGGTCTCCCGAAGATGAAGAACAGATTACAAATCTATTGGATGCGGTGGAATCTTTCGGAATCGAAAGAATAAATGTCAAAAAGCCAATAGATATGACAAATCAGTTCGAACTCATGGCAGGCGGGGTTGTAAGCGGCAATGCAAACAAAAAGCTTGATTCTTACGAAAATATGAATATTGGCGAGCTTGCTGCCAAATTTAACGACCCTCTTATAAGACTTGCGATTATTTCGCTTATGGGAACGGATGCAAAAGCATATGAATTTATAGCTGCATATGGGAATTTCGTGGCTGCAAATGCGGAAATTCCCATAGGCGGTTTTTTGACCATAGCAAAAAATATCGAAAACAAATTTAAGGCTATGGGCGGAAAGGTCTTTTTAAATTGCGAAATCGTAAAGGCTGATATAAAAAACAAACGCGTCATATCCATAGAAAGCGCCGATGAAAAGACAGTATCGGCGGATGCTTATATATTCGCCGCAGACGCAAACTATGTATTTATGAATATCCTGGGCGAAAAGCATATGCAAAGAGATATGAAAAAAGCCTTTTCGGGGACAAAAGATTTTAAAGTTGAAACAGTGTTTGGCCTTTCTTTTTTATTTGAAGGAAAGACAGAAAGCATGTATTCAAACGGCGCCTTGGAAACGGACGCTTTTATGCTTGGAAATGATATGCGATCCATAATTAACTATCGTTTGTACGACTACGATGAAACTATGGAAAATGAGAGCGCAACAAGGCTTTTTTGCTTCGTAAGGCAAGACGAAGAAGACTATTTATATTGGAAAAGCATAAGCGTGGATAAGGAAAGCTTGGAGGCAGCAGCCATGCAGGCGGCCGAGAATATCAAATTCAGAATTGAGGAAGCTTTTCCGGATACAAAAAACAAGTTAAAAATCTTAAAATGTTATACACCGATTTATTTTGAGGAGAATTATAATTCCTATTTGGGAGCCGTAAGGGGATTTTGCCCCGGCAAAAAAACAGGTAATTATAACGTTTCCGGAAATATTAAAGGCATAAAAAATGCCTTTCTTGCGGGAAGTTTTTTAGGCGGAGTAACGGGAATAAGAGGAGCGGTTATATCGGGTAAATTTGCGGCTTTAAGGCTGCAAAAAGTCTTAAAATAGTTTTTAAGGAGGAAAAAGCATGAACGAGACAATCAAAACTTTGATTACAAGAGGAAGTTGTAAAGAATATAAGCCTGACAAACCTAAAAAAGAAGATTTGGATCTTGTGCTTCAGGCAGGCCTTAAGGCTCCTTCGGGAATGAATATTCAGACACCGCGATTTGTGGTGATTCAAAACGATGATGTTATAGCCAAACTTTCAAAAATGAACGCAAAGGTTATGGGTGCGGACATCGATCCATTCTACGGTGCACCTGCGGTAATTGCGGTATTGGTAAAAAAAGAATGTACATATGCATATGACGGAACACTTGCTCTGGGAAATATGTTGAATGCGGCATATTCATTGGGAATGGGCGCAAGATGGATTCATAGATGTAAAGAAGTATTTGAAAGCGAAGAAGGCAAAGCACTTCTTAAAGAGTGGGGCCTTGAAGATGATGTAGAGGGCGTTGGCTTTTGCATCATAGGATATCCGGCAAATGAAGTGCCGACACAGGAAATCAAAGAGGGCAGAGTATTCTACGTATGAGTTTCACATCTTGGTTACTTAGAGAGTCCTTCCTCGCAATACATATAAAAGACGGAAAAGAAAAGGCGGTTTCGATTATAAGTAAAAGCACCCTGCCGCGAATAATGCGTAGGGAACATATTGTGGAGGAACTTTCTTTTTACGGTTGCAAAACATATAAAATAGCAAAAAAAGAGGGAAACAAAAGAGCTATGCTCTTTTTACACGGCGGAGCCTACGAAAAAGGCTTTGCTATGCCTCATTGGGTATTGATTGAAAGGATGCTTAAAGCATTGGATATAGATGTCTATGCGCCGGATTATCCTTTCCTTCCCCATAAGTG